>JAUICT010000306.1 GCA_030429325.1 Bacteroidia bacterium | reverse complement strand
ATGAGCATCATGACCACGCCAATGGCAATTGCGGCAATGGCAATTTTTATTATAGGGGCAGAAATGCTAATTTTATCTTCTTTCCCTGTGATCAGGCGCTTAGTAATAAACAATTCTAAATTCAACGAATGCCCATTTTATCCATTTTCAAAAGTACAGTTTTATTGTTGGTTTTGATGCTTTCCTCCTGCAGGGAACAGCAAAAAAAGGAGAATCCCGAAGTTGCAACGGTTCAAACAAAGCCTATTCCCGAAATCAAGGTGGCTGCCAATAGAACGGAAGTTTACCTCCCTTTGCTCCAAGGCAAAAAGGTGGGAGTCGTGGCAAACCAAACCAGTGTGGTCTTCAATGATAAAGGGCACACCCATTTGGTGGATTCCTTACTTTCACTTGGGGTTGATGTAAAACAAGCCTTTGCTCCCGAGCATGGTTTTAGGGGTGAGGCGGATGCCGGAGAACATGTTACAGACGGGATCGATGCCAAGACCGGGCTTCCCATAATTTCCCTTTACGGAAAAAACAGAAAGCCTTCCAAAGAACAGTTGGACCAATTGGATGTAATGGTTTTTGATATTCAGGATGTGGGCGTTAGATTCTATACCTATATTGCCACCCTTCAACTGGTGATGGAAGCCTGTGCCGAACACAACACGCCCATTATTGTACTGGATAGACCCAATCCCAACGGACATTATGTTGATGGGCCTACCATGATGGAGGAGCATAAAAGTTATCTGGGCCTGAACCCTATTCCATTAGTGTATGGGATGACCATTGGTGAATATGCCAAAATGTTGAATGGTGAAAATTGGTTGGAAGATGGAAAAAAAGCGGATTTGACCGTAATTGAACTGGAGAACTACACCCACAAGTCTGAATATCATTTACCCATACGGCCTTCCCCCAACCTTCCTAGCGATGTGGCCATTACCCTATACCCGAGTTTAGGGCTTTTTGAGGGCACCAACGTCAATGCCGGCAGGGGAACGGAATTCCAATTTCAACGGTATGGCGCTTCTTTTATGGACAGTACCCAATATGATTTCAGCTATGTTCCGGCTCCCAATTTTGGGTCCAAGAGCCCTAAGGAAGATGGTAAAACCTGTTATGGAAAAGACCTTTCCAAGACAGAGCGAATGAACGAAGTTTCCATGCAATGGGTCATGGATGCGTACAACAACACTTTGGACAAATCCAAGTTTTTCCTTACCAGTGGGTTTACCAAACATGCAGGTACACCTTTACTTCAACAGCAAATTGAGCAAGGCCTCTCCGAAGCTGAAATCAAGGCCACATGGCAAGATGACCTCGCAGCTTTCAAAAAAATCAGGGAAAAATATTTGATTTACGATTAACCTTCAGTAGTAGGTCGCCTGTATTTATGAAAGGGTTGCTTTAGCAATCCTTTGATACTACTATTCTCTTTTTCATCCGGGAAGGTATCCACGCCATACACAATTTGGTCAGTGTCCATGGTCATGTAGGTACCGAACAAACGATCCCAGATGGAGAAAATATTGCCATAGTTGGAATCGGTATACGGCAATTTATAGTGATGGTGCACTTTGTGCATATCCGGGCTCACGATGACCCAGCTAATGACTGAATCTACTTTTTTGGGCAATCTAATATTGGCGTGATTGAATTGCGAAAGTACCACGGATAAGCTTTGGTACATCATGATGATGCCAATGGGAGCCCCTACAAGAAAAACTCCGATTAAAGTAAATGTATACCGAATCAAACTTTCAAGTGGATGGTGTCTGTTGGCCGTAGTGGTATCTACATTATGGTCCGAATGGTGCACCAAATGAACCATCCAAAGTGGTTTTACTTTATGCTCCACCCAATGGGCGGTGTACGCACCTATCAAATCCAAGAACATGACTCCAAGGGTCACATATAGCCATAAGGGCATCTCCGGGAGCCAATTGATGATCCCAAAATTATTGGTCACGGCCCAATCCGAAGTTTTCAGGAGTAAAAAAGCCAAAGGAAAGTTCACCAAAATGGTGGTCATGGTAAAGAAAAAATTAGGAACGGAGTGCCGCCATTTTTTGTATGGTACGCTAAAAAGGGGCATAATGCCCTCCAAAATCCAGAAAAAGGTAATCCCACCCACCAAAATAAGGCTTCGGTGCCAAGAAGGGATGGTTTCAAAATAGGCTATTAGCTGTTCCATATTCCCAAGATATGAAAAATCATCAAAGCTTGATACGTCTTTTCATTTCTTCCACAATATTGAAGGCTGCCGGGCAAATGGCCACATTCTTCAAGGTAAGATTACTGATCTGTTGAAACTTTTTTCGGTCCGTGTGAGGAAATTCACGGCATGCCTTGGGCCGGACATCGTAGATGGAGCAATAGTTGTCCGCTCCTAAAAAAGTACAGGGTACTTCCTGCAAAACATAATCATTTTCCTCATCGACCCTAAGGTATTGATCAATGAACTGGGAGGGTCGCATTCTAAAATGCTTGGCAATGCGCTCTATGTCCGTATTGGTGAAAAGAGGGCCGGTAGTTTTACAGCAGTTGGCACAGGTAAGGCAATCTGTTCGCTCAAATTCCTCCACATGCAATTGCTGCATAACATAGTCCAAATCCTTGGGTACTCTCTTCTTTAATTTTGCGAAAAACTTTTTGTTCTCCGTATGTTTTTCCCTAGCCCTTTGGGGAAGTTCTTCAAGATCATCAATCATAACACACAAACTTATCCATTTTAAACCTTAGTCTGCAATTATTGTCACACCTTTGCACCAAAGGAACCCCAATATGGCTGATGTTTTTGGAAAAGCATTGCAGGATTATCATCAAGGAAAGTATACTGAGGACATCACTACCTATTCTTCCTTGGATGAAAAAGACAGTATTCCCCTACCGTATTTGTTCCGGGATTATGATCAAATGCCCATATTGGAGCAAAAAGCGCTTGCATTGACCAAGGGCAGAGTCTTGGATATTGGTTGTTGTGCAGGGGTACATTCACTATATCTTCAAAAGAGAGGTATGGATGTTACTGGACTGGACAGCTCTGCGGGAGCCATAGCGGTTTGTAAAGAAAGAGGATTAAATTCAACAATAAATAGTTCCATCGAAGATTTTAAGGGAGATACTTTTGATACATTACTTTTATTAATGAATGGCATAGGTCTGGCGGGAAACCTGAACAATTTAAGCTCCTTTTTACAGCATTTGGCCTCATTATTGCGGCCCAATGGTCAAATACTGTTGGATTCAAGTGACATCATTTATATGTTTGACCAAGATGAGGACGGGGGGTATTGGATTCCCGATAGTGGCAAATATTATGGCGAAGTCACTTTTACATTAGAATATAAAAAACAAAAAAGTGTTCCTTTTGAATGGCTTTATCTGGACTTTAATACGTTGTCCAATGCCTGTCTAAACAATGGTTTGGTATGTGAATTGGTAAGTTCTGGCGAACACTATGATTATCTGGCAAGGCTCACCAAAAAATGATACTAGAACCTGATATAGTACGTTTTATCTTATATTCACCATTATGAAGAAGAGAATCACCTATTATTTTTTCTCGGCACTGTTTTTATTCTTGGGTTGTTCCAAAGATGCAGAAAACAATGAGACTGGTCCTGATGGAGTAAACAAAACCGCAAATTTATTGGCAACAGGTGCATCGGCCAATGATCTATTGTCCAATTCCAATTATGACAAACTGTTGATTGAAATAGGCTATGTTTCAGGTTTTCGCCCTACCGCAGAGGCCATAGCCACTTTTGAGGAATTTTTAAGGGCGCGGACCTTTAAGGAAAGTGTGGAGTTCAGTTATCAAGCACTTACCTCTCCCAATGAGGAATCCCTGACCAATGAAGAGATAGCCAAATTGGAACGTGATCATA
>JAUICT010000305.1 GCA_030429325.1 Bacteroidia bacterium | reverse complement strand
TTTTTTGGAAAGGAGGTTGTTCAAACGTTTTTCACGCTTTTCTTTTCGGTGAAGCCAATCCTGAAAAGATGAATCTGGGTTTTCCTTGGCCAAATTGTACAGGTTGAGCCGCAATGGATAACCCAACACATTGCTGTTCGGTTTTTGATAAATAAGACTTCGGATGTCACTATCAGTTACCTTTTCTTCATCTACATAAATAGAGTTCTTGGTGAGCAGCAATTCATCTTCCCCCACTTTTTTAAGGGTATTACAACCGGCCACGATCAATATAAGCAACAATAACCCTATTTTTGCCCAGTTGGACAATAGACGTAAAGAACCCCTCATAGACGCCAAAAATACACGATTTAGATGGTTACGAAAAACCAAATTAAACTAGTTGTAAACCTAAAGCAAAAAAAGTACCGAACTCAACACGGATTGTTTGTGGTGGAAGGTGAAAAGTTGGTCAATGAGCTGTTGGATGCTGGTATTCAACTGCTTGACCTTTTTGTGGATACAGAAAAAAAGGCGAAACATTTTCAAGAGGCGAAACTGGTTTCAAAAGCAAGTATGAAGCAGATGAGCAGTTTGTCCAACCCCAATGGAGTGTTGGGGGTCTTCAAGGTGCCCAGCCCCAAGCCCATTGGTGAGGATGATTGGGTACTAGCCTTGGATGCTGTCCGCGACCCAGGTAATTTAGGGACCATTATTAGGTTGTGCGATTGGTTTGGTATACAGTACTTGATTTGCTCTTCGGATACGGTGGACTGCTATAATCCAAAGGTATTGCAAGCCACTATGGGGTCTATAGCCCGAGTAAATATTGTTTACACAGATTTGGAAGCGTACTTAAAACAGACATCATTGCCAATGTATGGAGCTTTTATGGATGGTGATTCAATATATCAGCAAAAATTACCCACTAAAGGGATTTTGGTAATGGGTAATGAAGCCAATGGGATTTCCGATACTATTGGTGGATTGATCACTTCGCAAATTTCCATTCCCCAATATGGGGAAACTACGGCCGAAAGCTTGAATGTAGCCACGGCAACGGCCATATTGTTGAATGAAATCAGAAGATAGTTTTTGAATTTATGGATGATTGTCCTAAGATTCTTGGATTTTTTTGAACCTCACTATCCAACTATCCAACTATCCAACTATCCAACTATCCAGCTATCCAGCTATCCATTTGCTATTCAAAGGTGAAATTAATGAAAATGCCACGGGTTCTCAAGGCTTCAATGTTACCTGTCCAAGGACTATTGGGGTCGTCATCCGGGACCAATTCATCAGATAAAGCGAAAACACCACGAATGGAAGGTGAAAACTTGAAGTATTCCGTATAAAAATCAATGCCAAAACCCAATTCGTATCCGTAGACATTCTTTTTCATTCGAAACTCACCACTGCTGTTATCGTCCAAACTATCTTCTTTGCTTCCCAAGTTCATTGAAGTATATACGCCTCCTGTGATAAAAGGTTTCCAGTTACCGATGCGACGGGTACTGGCCTTGATCAATAAGGGGAAACGGATATAGGTGGAGCGGACCTCACGGATGGCATCGGCTTGTGTGGTGAAACCGGGAAAGCCCAAATTTCTTGAGGTGTACAATAAGCCGGGTTCAAAACGGGCATCCAAGAACTCGTTGATGCGCATTTCGCCAATCAAGCCCACATTGAAGCCAATACTTTTATTCACCAAGATATCCCGGCCAATGTCGTTCTTGTACTCAAATTGAAAATCATATTGATTCAACCCAAGGTAGTATCCCCAGTTCAAAAACTTTTTGTCTTCGTTCTGAAGGTTAAGGATGGGGTCTTCCCTAAACTGGGCCGAGGAAGTTGGGCATGCCAGCACCAGCAGGCCAAACAGAAGAAAGATGTTTTTCATCAAACTATTTTGTAGCGACATAAATGGAAGCGGCTCCAAATGTCTGGGGTTTGTTCTCTATTCCTATAAACCCAATTTTGGCCAAAATATTGTTGAAAGCCTCCCCATGTGGAAAAACAGATGCTGATTCACTGAGGTAGGCATATGCAGAACGGTCTTTGGAGAAGAGTTTTCCTATGGCCGGAAGAATGAACTTGCAATAAAAGGTATACCCCTGTTTAAACGGTGTTTTGGTAGGCACTGAAGTTTCTAAAATCATTAATGTGCCACCAGGTTTGAGCACCCGATGAATTTCTTGTAGACCTTTTTCGAGATTTTCAAAATTACGCACCCCAAACCCCACAGTCACCGCATCAAAACTTTGATCCTCAAAAGGAAGGTTTTCGCTATCGCCTACCATCATCTCAATGGTGTCTTGAAGATTTTTTTCCTTGATTTTGGTCTTTCCTACCTCCAACATGCCGGGAGATATGTCCAATCCGATGATTTTTTCAGCTCCGGTTCCCATCATGGCAATGGCCAAATCACCAGTTCCCGTGGCAATGTCCAAGAGGGTTTTTGGTTTCTTGGCAGCAAGAAGCTTTACCATTCGTTTGCGCCATTTAAGGTCGATTCCAAAGGAAATCACCCGGTTCAACCCGTCATAATCCCCAGAAATAGTATCGAACATTTGCCTTACCTGTTCCTTTTTTCCCAATTCAGATTCCTTGTATGGCGTAACTTTTTTTGACATTTCCTGATTTTGCTGGCAAATATACAATATAGCCTTATGGGAGGTGCACAAAAAAAATTGTGTAATTTTGCCGGGCAACGGGGAACTTTTTCCGTATTATACTAAGAATATGTCTTTTAGGCCACGGTCACTATTCTTTGTGTCACTTACAAGGCACAAATTGAATCAATTTAACAACACATTTTATTTCAATCAATGAAAATCATTATTGCAGGAGCTGGTGAGGTAGGGTTTCATTTGGCAAAGCTTTTGTCCTATGAGGCGCAGGATATTACGTTGATTGATACGGACAAGGAAAGCCTAACGTATGCCGATAACCATTTGGATATACGGGTGCTTCGCGGTGATGCCACTTCGGTTCAGGTGCTTCGGGATGCCCAAGTGGATGGTTCGGATTTGGTGATTGCGGTGACCGCTTCCGAAACCACAAACATTACCCTTTGTTTCTTGGCAAAGCAGTTGGGGTGCAAGAGGACCATAGCCCGGATTTCCAATACGGAGTTTATGGACAATCGCGGACTCATTAAGTTTGAGGAATTGGGGATTGATGAATTGATTTCCCCGGAGCGATTGGCAGCTATGGAGATACAGTTGATGCTGAACCAATCGGCTTTCAATGATACCTATGAATTTGAAGGCGGATTGTTGACCATGTTTGGGGTAATCCTACCAAAAACGGCTCCGTTTGTTGGAAAAATGGTAAAAGAAGCCGCCCGGATTTTTCCTGAGCTTCACTTTATGCCGATTGCCCTGCAACGTATGGGAACGCAGTTTACGCTAATCCCAAGGGGGGATACGGTGTTCAAGGAAGGCGACCAAGTGTATTTTATTACTTCGGATAAGGGAGTGGAGGAGCTTTACAAGCTTACCGGGATGCAAAAGCAAGAGATTAAAAATGTGATGATTTTGGGGGGCAGTAAGGTAGGCTTCAAAACGGCTCGGGATCTGTGCAACAAAAAATTCAATGTAAAGCTTATCGAAAAAAATAAGGAAAAAGCCTTTGATATTGCCGATGAGTTGCCCCATGCCTTGGTCATCAACGGTGATGGTAGAAATGTCGAGCTTCTTGAAGAAGAAAGTTTGGAATCCATGGATGCCTTTATTGCTGTGACCGGGAATTCCGAGACGAATATCATGTCTTGTCTTGTAGCCAAGAACAAGCGTATCAAGAAGACCATTGCCCTTGTTGAAAACATGGATTATTTTCAGTTGTCCCATTCCATTGGGGTGGATACATTGATCAATAAAAAACTATTGGCCGCCAATAGTATATTCCGATATATCCGAAAAGGAGAGG
>JAUICT010000304.1 GCA_030429325.1 Bacteroidia bacterium | reverse complement strand
TGGCAGCTCTACCAACAGCGTTCATGGAAAGGGCAGAAAATACGAAAGGAAGCATTCCCCCGATCAATAGTCCCGCCATAATATCAGGCTGGGAAACGTCAATGGATGTTACACCGGCAGTCTTCATGAAAGCTGCGAACAATGCCAAAGCGGTCAAAGCCGCGGAAGCAATGGCAAAACCTTTACCAATGGCAGCGGTAGTGTTTCCAACGGCATCCAATTTATCGGTGCGCTCACGTACTTCACTTGGCAATTCAGCCATTTCAGCAATACCTCCCGCGTTATCGGAAATTGGTCCGTAAGCATCAACTGCCAATTGGATACCGGTATTGGCCAACATCCCTACGGCCGCAATGGCGATACCGTACAGTCCTGCAAAATGGTGTGATACCAAAATCGCAGCGGCGATCAAGATGATTGGAATGGCAGTGGACATCATACCCACACCCAAACCGGCAATAATGTTTGTAGCAGAACCGGTTTCGGACTGACGCACAATGGAGTTAACAGGTTTAGTCCCTGTCCCTGTATAATATTCGGTGACCTTACCTACCAATAATCCGGCAACAAGACCAGCGATGGTAGCCCAGAAAACACCCATTGAAGTATATTCTTTTCCTCCTTCAACCCATGACTCTGGAAGCATTCCTGAAATCAAGAAATAGGATGCCACCAACATTAGAGCCGCAGAGCCAAATTCACCAATGTTCAAGGCAGTCTGTGGATTTCCACCATCCTTTACTTTAACAAAGAAAGTTCCGATAATGGACATTACAATCCCCACAGCAGCCAAAGCCAATGGAAGATATACGGCCCCAAGACCATCAAAAGCGGCTTGGAACTCTGGAAGACCTGCAAATACAGCACCCAATACCATGGTACCAATTATGGAACCTACGTATGATTCAAAAAGGTCGGCACCCATTCCAGCAACATCACCAACATTGTCACCAACGTTGTCCGCAATAGTTGCAGGGTTCAAAGGGTGGTCTTCAGGAATACCTGCTTCTACCTTACCAACAAGGTCGGCACCAACATCTGCTGCCTTGGTATAGATACCTCCACCCACACGGGCAAAGAGCGCTATGGAAGATGCGCCCAAGGAGAACCCAGAAAGCACATTCAGTACTTCACCCAAGGCCCAACCTTGTCCACTGTAGATCATAAAAAGTCCACTTAACCCCAAGACACCAAGGCCCACAACACCAAGGCCCATTACGGCTCCACCGGCAAATGCTACTTCCAAGGCTTTACCCAAAGAAGTTCTAGCAGCATTTGTGGTACGTACGTTTGCTTTGGTGGCAACTTTCATTCCGATAAAACCGGCCAAAGCAGAGCAAATGGCCCCAACAATAAAGGAAACGGCCACCATGCCATTGGAACCTGCCTCATTGCTACCTTTAACGAACAGTAGAATGGCCACGGCCACAACAAAAATGCTCAATATTTTATATTCAGCCTTCAAGAACGACATTGCCCCATCTGCAATGTTCTTGGCAATTCTTGCCATCTTTTCATCCCCGACTTCCTGTTTGGAGATCCATACGTTTTTAATGAACACGTACAGTAAGCCCAGGATACCAAATACGGGCAAAAACTTTACAATCAAATCCATAGTTTGTAGTTATTTAAGATTTTTTTAATGGCAGCTAATGTAGTAAAATACGAAGTAATAAAAAAAATGCGCTTTTATTTAGTAAAAGCGCATTAATTCTTGGCGATTGTTCCTTAAATGGTATAGGTACGTTTCTTTTTGTGTTCACTTTCATCATAGCGTTTTACACATTGGTGGTAAATTTCTATGGCTTCATTTACATCTCCCCAACCTCCGGTGTCGACCTTTTTCTTTTCCAAGTCCTTGTACACTTGGAAAAAGTGCTCGATTTCCTTTAGTCTATGTGGATTCAGTTCGCTAATATCATCCCTCTTGCTCCAAATAGGGTCGGAAACAGGAACGCAGATCAACTTTTCATCAGGTCCTTTTTCATCGGTCATATGGAAGACCCCCACAGGCTTCACCTCCATGACCACCATAGGATATGTGGGTTCGGTACCCAACACCAATACATCCAAGGGGTCATGGTCCAAGGCCAAAGTCTCGGGAACAAAACCGTAATCCCCAGGGTACATCATTGAGGAAAACAGGGTTCGATCGAACCGAATTTTATGCAAGGTAAAGTCATATTCGTATTTGTTTCGGCTACCTTTTGGAATTTCAATTAGTACATCAAAGGTAACGGGTTCTCTTTTGGACATGTTTGAAGTTTTATTTTTTTGCAAAAATAGCCCGTACAGATGGAATGGGGTAATGAAATTGCGTTAATTCGTATAGATTCCCGTTTTCACGGAAATGACAATTTCATTTGAATCCTGATGCAAAGCATCAGAATGGTTTTTTTCGTTTAAAAATTAAATCCGAAGGTTCCGGTGATTCCAAACGGACGTGCATCTGGATTATCCAGATAATTCCCCCTAAAATTGAAATCGATGCGCAAAATCTTGAAGATGTTCCCCACCCCAAATGAATATTCCCAATAAATCTGGTCTTCGGGCGCCATCAATGGAATGTTGGCCGGAGCACTCAAAGCGATATTCTCATTGGAAAGTTGCCCCCATGCCCCTCTCAACCCAACAATTTCACGTAGGTTGAACTTGCGCAAAAATGGAATTCTGGAGAACAGTCTCCCATTAAAATTGTGCTCCAAATGCACCGTGGCATAGGTATCGGTCACAAATTCGTAAAAATCGAGGTTAGGGAATACATTATATAGTGAGAACAGGGTTTGGTTTCCGGGAATGACGCTTAAAAGCGACAAAGGCACTTCCCCAAAGGTCTTCCCAAGTTCCACACTGGTGGTCAACCTCCCAAATCCGCCTACTTGCCAAGGTTTTCTATATGAAAATTGAAGGCGTTCATAATCAAAATCACTTTCCAAAAACCCACTTATACCTTTGGTATAGTTTAAGATCAATGTACTATGGTCATCATTAATGTTGGCCCGTTCCACACCGTATCCAATGGTTCTTTTTCCTGGGGTATAGATAAGCGTAGTGCTAACATCAAATTGTTTTACTTCTGATGAAATGCCCGTTGGGGAATCGGCATCCACATAATCCAGATTAAAGGCATCGGGCAAGGCCGAACCCAAGGTACGCAAAGAACTCCCCAAACGAATCCTGAAATTTTTCACGGGTTCCATTTCCAAGCCCAATGTGGAAAGATTAATGTTGGTTAGCCTATCATTGGAACCTACAGTTACTAGGGCAGAGGATGCTATGCTTCTCCCCAGCACATCATTGGTACTGGTTAGGCTGAGCCCCAACTGCTCTATATCTCTTCTGTTCCCCCCGGAAAGAATAAGCCGGGTCTTTCGATCCAGTAAGAACTTGCCTGAAAGCCCATGCTTGAACTTACGATCTCCGAATCCATAGGCCATATAGCCTTCCAAGCGCCAGGTATCGTTTTGGCCAAAGTAGGTACGGGCACCTCCCCTAAGCCGAATTCCTTCTGCATCATTATAGCCAAAGGTGCTGTAAACATCGCCAATATCTATGTTCCACTTGTCTATTTCGATGTACCCAGAACCTAAAATACTTACAATATCATAGTACGTTCGGAATTTGGGAACGGTCTTTAGGGTGTCCAAAAGTTGAAAGATACCGGATTCGTCATCACTAAGGCTTTCCAAGCGGGCATTTTTCCAGAAAATGGTATCCTGTGAGAAGACCCTTGGGTCATAGGGGTCAGATTCTGCTTTGTAGAACGACTCGGGCCGACTTACATCAAACTCATAATGATCAAAAACCGTGGTGCGCTTTCCGTACACCCCTCTTGATTTTTCCTTTTTGGAAAAGGCAAAGTCGCTTAGCATATAGTCCCGTTTCAGCAAAAAGACCGAATCGTTGACCACATCAAAA
>JAUICT010000303.1 GCA_030429325.1 Bacteroidia bacterium | reverse complement strand
TGACTATATTTCGTAGGATATATAACCCCACTAAAAACGAAATATGAAGAGACGGAATTTTTTGTCCTCGGTTTCTGCCGGAACTAGCGGCATATTACTGGCAGGACCTATGGTTTCAAATGCAAAATCACCCAAGAAAGGGTATGCTTTTACAACAACTACGAAGGAATTAAAGGCCGATGTAGTCATTGCCGGGGGCGGATTGGGGGGCTTTGCAGCCGCTTTGGCAACTTGTAGAAATGGGCTCAAAGTTATTCTAACCGAAGAGACCGATTGGATAGGTGGTCAAGTATCCCAGCAGGGAGTGCCCCCGGACGAACATAATTGGATAGAAACCCATGGCGCTCCTGCTTCTTACCGAGAATATCGAAATCGAATCAGGGAGTATTATAAACGGAATTATCCACTTACGGCCGATGCAAAAAGTCGTTCCCATCTGAATCCTGGAGATGGTTCGGTTTCCCGAATTTGTCATGAACCTAGGGTGACCGTGGAGGTTTTGACAGAAATGTTGCTTCCTTTTATCAGTTCCGGAAAATTGACCCTTCTGACCGAACACAAGATTGAGGCGGCCGATGTCTCTGGGGACGAGGTACGGTCCATTCAGGCCAAGAATCTGAAAAATGGAGATGCTTTGGTTCTTCATGCCCCTTATTTTATAGACGCCACCGAATGTGGTGACTTGCTTCCGCTCACGGGTACCGAGTATGTTACCGGAACGGAATCCAAAAGTCAGACCGGGGAATTGCACGCTCCAGAAGTGGCCAATCCCAAAAACAACCAGGCATTTACCTTGTGCTTTGCAATGGATTACCAACCCGGAGTCAACAATATTATCGATAAGCCAAAGGATTATGATTTTTGGAGCAACTATGAGCCTCAAATGGATACCCCTTGGGCAGGAAAATTGCTGGAGTTGAACTATTCCGATCCCCGGACGCTGAAACCCAAAAATCTGGGATTTCATCCCGAAGGAAAGAAAACCGGGGAAATGCTCAACCTTTGGTTGTACCGTAGGCTCATCAACAAGGCAAATTTTGTATCTGGCACGTATGATGGGGATATCACGGTTGTCAATTGGCCGCAAAACGATTATTTTTTGGGTAACCTAATCGATGTCAGCGAGGAAGAATTTCAAAAACATGTAGAGGGTGCCCGCCAACTGAACCTTTCTTTGTTTTACTGGTTACAAACCGAGGCGCCACGACCTGATGGCGGACAAGGATGGCCAGGCTTACGGCTCCGAGGGGATGTGATGGGTACCGAAGACGGCATGGCCAAATACCCCTACATCCGGGAAGCCAGAAGGATCAAAGCGGAGTTTACGGTACTGGAGGAACATGTAGGTGCTGAAAACCGACGTATGGTGGCAGGGGATGAAGCAGGAAAAACCTCTGCAGATTTTTACGATAGCGTAGGGACCGGATACTACCATATTGATTTGCATCCCAGTAATCAGGGAGTCAATTATGTGGATTTTGGATCGTTGCCATTCCAGATTCCTCTGGGTGCATTGCTTCCCCAACGGATGAACAACTTGCTTCCGGCCAATAAAAATATCGGTACCACCCACATTACCAATGGTTGCTTTCGATTGCATCCCGTGGAGTGGAGTATAGGAGAGGCAGTTGGAACGTTGGTAGCCTTTGCCCAACGGAAAAATGTACCTCCCCGAGCGGTTCGCGAACAGAAAAATCTACTTGGTGAATTCCAAGACTGGATTAGGACTCAGGGCATTGAAACCCATTGGCCCAAGGGTTGATGAGAAGAAGTAAATGGTAAGAGCAGAGCCGGGCACTTTTACGGATGGGTGCACTTATAAGTAATTTCAAAGGCATAATCAATTTAGTCCAATGGAAGTTTGGTGTCCACTAGTATTGGTAAATTAAGAAAGCTTTTTTGGTGAAAATTGGGGTAGGCGGTTGAGATACATAGATGAAAAAAACGAACAATTTAAATATATGGATCGTAGAAAATTTATAAAGGGCACAACCGCATCTTGTCTGGCTTTTTCGTTGCCAAACATGGCATGGTCAGCTTTTAAAGATGTATCAGCCCCTATAAGAATAGGTTTGATTACCGACTTGCATCAAGATATCATGCACGATGGATTGCAAAGGATGCAAGCTTTTGTTGAAGAAGTAAGGATACAACAGCCAGATGCCATTATGCAATTGGGGGATTTTGCTTATCCGGGAGAAAAGAATAAAGAGGTGATCCAACTTTTTAACAATGCCCACGAGAAAGCATACCATGTTATTGGTAACCACGATACCGACGCAGGATACACCACGGACCAATGCCTATCTTATTGGGGTATGCCGGGGCGGTACTATGTGAAAGAGATAAAAGGTATCCATTTCATTATTTTGGATGGCAATGAGAAAGGGTCGCCCACACATCAGGGAGGGTATGCATCCTATATTGGAAAGGAACAGCAGTCATGGTTGGCACAACAATTGAAAACCTTGAATGGCCCGGTAGTCATTGTTTCGCATCAACCACTACTAGGGCCCGCGGAAATTGACAATGCCGATGAAATCCAAAACATTCTTACTGCTGCCAAAGAAAAGATTTTATTTGCCATTAATGGGCATACCCACATTGATATGCTTTTGGAAAAAGAGGGGATACCTTACGTACATTTGAACTCTGCTTCCTATTTGTGGGTAGGGAAAGATTACCAGCACCAAAGCTATTCTGAAAAAATACATGAAGTGTATCCTTGGATTTCATATACCTGCCCGTACAAAGACTCCTTATTTGCTTTTATGACCATAGATCCCAAGACAGGTACGGTTACGATAAAAGGGAAAACAAGCGAATGGCAGGGAGAATCACCACAAGAATTGGAAGTCGGCAACTACCCAACCCTTACCATGGGCAAAGAGATTGTTCCAAGTATCAGCAATAGGAAAATCCAAAAATAGAGGATAAAATAGTTGTTGATTCACTTCTTTTTTCAAAGTAAATCGTTGGAAGAGTACTATTTATTTACAGAAACTTCAATAAAAGTTTCCCCATTTTCATGATATTGTGTAGTTTTAAAACAAAGATTAAATAAGTTATTTTCTTTTGAATACATTATTTTAATGCTTTAAAATCTACGAAATCTTTCAATTTGATAATTGGAATAAACCCTTTTCTAAAATGAAGTACAGTATTTGGTATTGCCTGATTGCCGTGTTAATAGTTGCCTGCGGGGAAAAACCTACCACTTTGGGAGAGTTTTACATTTTGCCTTCGCCGGATTCCTTTGAAATTTCAGGAGTAAGCGATATAGCTCCCGAAAGTGTACAAACCTATTGGAAAACTTTCGACACAGAATTGCTAATTGATGGGCACCTTAATTTGGCGGAACAAGATGATGCAGATGTCACCATCACCATTGATGAAAATCTGGAGGCCAACGCTGAAGGATATTCCTTGGTCATAGGGGAGGATGCCATTGAAATTATTGGTAAGGATCAGGCAGGTGCTTTTTATGGAATGAAGACATTGGAGCAACTGATTCAGGATGCCAAAAATCAAAATGTCAACTTACCTATCTGTAAAATCATTGATGCGCCCAAGTTGGCCTATAGGCCAATTCATTTGGATGTGAAACATCATCTTGAAAAGTACGATTACTATTTAAAATTGATTGATGAACTCGCAAGCTATAAAATCAATGCCATCATCATTGAGATAGAGGACAAACTTCAATATACCAGAAGGCCTACAGTGGCATCGGAAGATGCCCTGACAAAAGAACAGTGGAAAGAAATCAGTGATTACGCCTTTAAGCGCAATATTAAGATCAGTCCATTGGTGCAAGGGTTGGGCCATGCATCATTTATTCTCAAACATAAAGAGTTTGAACACTTAAGGGACAAACCTGAAAGTGATTGGGCCTTCAATCCTTTATTGGATGAAACCTATGAG
>JAUICT010000302.1 GCA_030429325.1 Bacteroidia bacterium | reverse complement strand
TTCCTTTTGGGGTGTTTGCCGATTTGACCCTTTGGGTCAATTATGTAGGTATGGCCGCCCATTATATAGAAGAAGCGGAAATTGTATTGGGGCAGAATGGAGTATTGGAGAAATTGAAAGAAGTTGTGTCTCGATCAGATGAAAAAATAAGCAGTTGGGCAAAACGTACCGAAGATAATATCAATCTGGTGGATAGGTTCCCAGAAGATTGGATTCGTGAAGTTCATTGTGAGGCCTCAACTTCGGTTAAGACAATTTCCGAATGCATAATGGAGGCCTACCCTTTGTTGGGGATTAGGGGGTGTAGTAATGGGCACCAATTGAATCAGGTGTTCAGGGACTATTTTACGGCCACCCAGCATCATATTTTCAGTACCAAAGTAGTGTAGGGTAAAATACAAAGTAGATGAAAAGAAATCCTGTACGTTGAAAGACGTACAGGATTTTTTGGAAGTGACCTGACTGGATTAATAACCTTCTGTCATCAGCCCAGTATTTATCACTTTTCCGTTTAAATAAAATTACATGTTAACTACGGTTTGGAAATTGTCAACCTTAGCGTGAATATCCTTTTTCAAACTTTCATCAGTAATTTCTCCATTATTGAAATTGTTATGGAAAGAGGGTAATGAAAAAGTATCTGTAATGCTCGCTCCCATAAACGGGAAGTAGGTACTTGCAGATTGTAATACGGTTGCCCCACCTCTCCCTCCGGGCGAAGTTGACATTAGTAGCATAGGTTTTTCTTTCCAGATTTTCATATTTACACGAGATAACCAGTCCATAATATTTTTGAATGCCGCTGCATAAGATCCATTATGTTCAGCAAGGGATAGTATAAATCCATCGGCAGAATGAAATAACTCGTCCAGTCTTTTAATCGAAGTTGGAATACCGTTTTCCGCTTCAAAATCAACACCATAAATAGGTAATACAAAATCGTTCAAATCAATTGGGATGATTTCCACATGTTCCAACAAACTACTGGTGTAGGTCAATAAACTTTTATTTATGGATTTCTGACTATTGCTCCCTGCTATCGTGACTATTTTTTTCATGATTATTATTTTTTTTGAGATCGTTATCTTTTTTAATGTCATTTATTTCCATGGTTAAGGAAAGGTCCATGATCAGAAGGGAATATTTGTCACCTTCAACAGCTTGATCACCGAGCCGGTTCACTTACCTTGGGTATATTCAGGTCTTCCAAGATGTAATCCCTATAGTGTTACCTTGAAATGCCTGTCTGTGACCAGTAGAACCATACAAGCAATACAACAATATAAAGCAGTGTAAAAGTATTCATAGTCATTATGTGCGAAATGAGTGATCAATGCACCAATGGCGAATGGCAATAACCATAAAGTCGATAGGTTTTTAACTTGATGCATCCAAAATCCGACAACCAAACCAATCACTCCGAACAATTCTCCATAACCAATACCTAAAGTCCATAGTTTTCCAAACCCAAAATTGCCCATGTTTTCCATCATACTTTGTTTTTGGAAAACTTTAAAAAGGCTTGCATAACCAAAGGCATAGATTAAATAGCCATATGCTATCCAATGTGAAACCCGTACTAAATTTTTCATAATGTATAAGATTTAAAAAATGTTTATAAAGTTTTTCGGTAATACAGACCGAAAGATGATTTTTTGATTGGGTTGGGCCCATATTGGTCAAAGTCGATACCTATACCGAATTGATGACCCTTAAATGATACTCCTGTGCGCAATTGCTGAAAACTTCTTGAATGCGTTTTAAACTTGTCCCAAACCGTTAAAAACTGTCCGTTTATCCAAAGAGATACCTTGTTGTTGATGGGTGTGTTGAATTGAAACTGTGCAACGACTTCGGCATAGCCGGCTTTATTTTGCTCGGAATGGGCAACCGTGGGAATAATAACAAATAGTAACCGTGGACTTTTTAGTGAAAACGTTGCTGACAAACGTTCAGAATATCCAGAAAAACTGTTGTAATATAAAGATGGGCCAACAGCAACACTCTTGTTAATGTTCCAGAACAATGTTGGTTGTACACCTGCTTCGTCAAAGACTTGATTTTGTTCATCCCTAAATTTTTGAAAGAAAGCAAGGGTGGCAATGCTCAGCGTTTTTTTCTCATTGATTGGATAGCTTGAATACAGTGTAAAGTCAGTTTTATCAAATCCTGAAAACAGTTCTATCTGTGTAAATTGTGCTTGCAAAAAGTTTGCAAGACCAATGGTTAAAAATGATGAAATAATGAATGCTTTTTTCATGCTTCAAAATTCCGAGAGGAACACATGAAAAAAAATGAACTAGTTTAAGACTTTTACATCCTATTGACTTTCGAAATGATTTTACTCATAAATTCAGGCGTAATACCAATGTAGCCTGCCAAGTCTTTCTGGGAAATTCTATTGATGATTTTTGGGTATTTCTTTTTGAACTCGATATATCTTTCTTCTGCCGTTAAGGATATACCATGATTGGAACGCCTTATGTAACTTATGAGCGACCTTTGATATAGTATGCGATAAAACCTTTCGAATTTTGGTATTTCTTGAAAAAGTAAGTCATAATTAACTCTGGAAATGCTTAATAATTCTGAATCCTCGGTGGCCTTGATGAAATAACGTGATGGTTCTTTTGTTATGAAACTGGCCAAGTCTCCTGTCCAATAATCTTCCACCGCAAACATGGAGATGTGAGGTGTACCATCTTCATCCAAGGTATACACTTTTAAGCAGCCTTTAATGATAAAATACTCGTATTTGGTAATTTCACCTGCCTGCATTAAGAACTCTTTCTTTTTTACTCTTACGGTTGTGAGTAAAGAAATGTATTTCTGTTTTTCAAGCTCGGTTAAATCAATAAACCTACTAACATTATCAATGATAAGTTTATGGGAGTACTCCAATTTTAAAATGATTTTTATACTTTCTTTAAAATTAAGTATTTAACCCTTGCTATGGAAAAACTTAATTCATTTTCCCATGTGCAGTAAGACGTGGTTGTTATTGGGTGGTATGGAATAGGAGAATACAAGAGGGGGGCAAAAAGAAAACCCCGAAAACCTATCGGCTTTCAGGGTTTTTTGTGACCTGACTGGGGCTCGAACCCAGGACCCTCTCCTTAAAAGGGAGATGCTCTACCAACTGAGCTATCAGGTCAAAATTTCAATGCTTGGCTGTCTGGCTAAGCGGGTGCAAATATAACATCAATAATCTATTTTCCAAAAGTGAATTAATGATAAATTTGTGTTTTTTTGAAATCGTATTTAAATCGGATGTATGAGAATAGTTTTGATGGGGTATATGGCAAGTGGTAAGTCCTCCGTTGGAAGGTTGTTGGCCAGGGATTTACAGATGGAATTTGTGGATTTGGACGACTATATTGAAGGGGAACAACAAAAATCCGTGAAATCCATTTTTTCGGAGCACGGAGAGATTTTTTTTAGAAAATTGGAGCACAAGATGCTTTCCCAAGTACTGGATGGGAAGGAGAATCTGGTTCTGTCCACCGGAGGGGGAACACCATGTTATTCCGGAAATATGGACACTATTCTGGAAAAATCGGACCATTCCATTTATCTGCAACTTTCCATACCCGCCTTGGTGGAACGACTTAAAAAAGAAAAGGATCAGAGACCCTTGGTGAGAAATATAAAAGATGAAGATTTGCCGGAATTTGTAGGGAAGCACCTTTTTGAGAGGAGAGCGTATTACGCCAGAGCCAAGCACATTGTAGAATGTGATGGCAAAAATCTCGAGGAAGTGGTTGCCGAAATAAAAAAAATGCTACTCTAAGTAGACAGAGTTGTTCTTGGGAATAAACGCTACTTTAATATGTTCATTTAGAGAGGTAGAGAGCGATATGCCCTTAAAATCGGCCTTGATTGGATATTTTTTGTGGTTCCGATTTACTAGGACAGCAGTTTTCAATTGTTTTATGG
>JAUICT010000301.1 GCA_030429325.1 Bacteroidia bacterium | reverse complement strand
CAGGATTATATGGACTGTTTTTGTGTTTCCACTGGTTTTGGGACCCAAGAACTTGCGGCTGATTTTGAGAAAAAGCACGATGATTACAATTCCATCATGATCAAAGCCATTGCCGACCGTTTGGCAGAGGCCTTTGCGGAATATCTCCATAGGCAGGTGCGGACAAAATTCTGGGGCTATGCCGCCGCCGAATCTCTGTCGAATGATGAACTTATTGAAGAAAAGTACTTGGGGATTCGTCCCGCACCTGGATACCCTGCTTGCCCTGACCATTTGGAGAAAATCACCATTTGGGAGCTATTGGGAGTCAAAGAAAAAATTGGAGTGGAACTCACTGAAAGCCTGGCCATGTGGCCCGCAGCCAGTGTAAGTGGCTATTACTTTGCGCATCCGCAGGCGAAATATTTCGGATTGGGAAAAATACAGCAAGATCAAGTGGAGGATTTTGCAAAACGAAAGAATATTGAATTGGAGAAAGCCCAAAAATGGCTGGCTCCCAACATAGTTGAAGGCTAGAAAGTCAATAGTTGATGGTTATTTGTTGATTGTATTATGGAGTATACGGATTTAGATGTTTGGATAGCGTCCCGAAAGCTTGTCAATTCAACATATGATTTGACCAAAACCTTTCCTGTGGAAGAAAAATATGGATTGGCGAATCAAATGAGAAGGAGCAGCATATCGGTTCCTTCAAATATTGCGGAAGGATGTGGTAGGCGAACTTCGGCAGATACAATCCAATTTTTGCATATAGCCAGAGGTTCCTTATACGAACTGGAAACGCAACTTTATCTAGCTTTTGACCAAAAATACTTGAGTGAATCCGGATTGAAATCACTTCTTTCCGAAATCAAAACGTGTAAAAAGTTGTTGAATGGCTTTATCAATTATTATTCAAAGTTGTAAATGGCTATCAACAAACAACCAAAAACAGACAATTAATTTCAATGAAAGTAACCGACCATATTAAAAAAGCAAAGGGGAAAACTCTTTTTAGTTTTGAGATTATACCTCCGGTAAAGGGGAAGAGCATACAAGAACTGTATAATAACATTGATCCCTTGATGGAGTTCAAACCCCCATTCATTGATGTGACCACCTCGCGGGAGGAGTACGTATATATTGATCGCGATGGGTTGCTCGATAAAAAACTGACCCGGATGCGTCCCGGCACCTTGGGAATCTGTGCATCCATCAAACACAAATACGATGTGGATACCGTACCCCATGTGCTTTGTGGCGGGTTCACCAAAGAGGAGACCGAATATCTCTTGGTGGACTGTCATTATTTAGGAATTGATAATGTGATGGCACTACGAGGCGATGCCATGAAGGAAGAAAAATATTTTGCTCCCACACGGGGTGGTCATCAATATGCTTCGGAATTGGTAAAGCAAATACAAGATATTAATTGTGGTAATTATTTACATGAGGTTATTGAAACGGATAACTGTGCCAATTTCTGTATCGGTGTGGCAGGATATCCAGAAAAACACATGGAAGCCCCTTCTTTAAAATCAGATTTGAAACGATTGAAGGAAAAAGTGGATTTGGGAGCGGATTATGTGGTGACCCAAATGTTTTTTGACAATCAAAAATTCTTTGCCTTTGTGAAAGCGGCAAGGGAGATGGGAATCAATATACCTATTATCCCGGGGATTAAGCCCATTGCCGTAAAAAGACATTTACAGTTGTTGCCCCAGGTGTTTCGGGTGGATATTCCGCAGGATTTAGTGGATGCAGTGGATGCGTGCAAGACCAACAAAGAGGTACGCAAAGTGGGTGTGGAATGGTGTATTCAGCAATCCAAGGAACTCAAGGAAGCTGGAGTGCCTGTTTTGCACTATTATTCCATGGGAAAATCGGATAATATCAAAGCAGTTGCCAAGGAGGTATTTTAATTTCCTACTTTAGCGGCCCATGAGGCACCTACTTTTTTTGGTTATATTTTTCTGTGGCTATTTTGGATTTTCCCAAAAAGGGGAGGCTCCCAAAAAATATGTGCTGGACGCCAGTCAGTTCTACGGGTCCATTTTATTGCACAACCCTGATATTTCACATTTGATCACGGCCCATCCCGGAGGGATTATTTTGGGATTCAACCGAAAACGTTTTGGGCATGAGGATTGGGAGGCCAGTTTGGGATATCCTGATACGGGTTTTTCATTTGTGTATCAGGATATGAACAATCCCACTTTGGGTGAGCACTTTGGATTGTATGCCCACTACAATTTCTATTTTTTAAGGAGAAACCTACAGTTTCGTATAGGGCAGGGAGTGGCCTATAACACCAACCCTTATGATAAGGCCGAAAATTTTAGGAACAATGCCTATGGAAGCCATCTGTTGAGTTCCACCATGGTCATGTTTAATTATCACAAGGAGAACCTATTGGCCGGTCTGGGATTCAAGGCAGGGATTTCCCTGATTCATTATTCCAATGCCAATTTTAAGGCCCCCAACACCTCTACCAATACCATGGCCTTGAATTTTGGGCTCACTTATGATTTGGATGGTGGTGAAGCTTATGAGTTTCAAGAACCAAGACCTCAAGAAAAAATTATGGAGCCCATCCGATACAACTTTGTGCTACGGGGTGGTTTAAATGAGAGCGATGTAATCAATTCGGGGCAGTATGGATTTTGGATTTTGTCCGCCTATGCCGATAAGAGATTGGGCAATAAAAGTGCCCTGCAACTGGGAACAGATGTGTTCTTTTCCAACTTTTTGAAGGAATTGATTCGGTTCCAATCCACATCCTTCCCAGAAATGGATGTAGACCCCGATACCGATTTTAAGCGTGTGGGTGTGTTTGTAGGTCATGAACTCTTCATCAACAAAATGAGTGTAGTAGCGCAATTGGGATATTATGTGTATTATCCGTTTGATTTTGAAGGGCAAGTATACAACCGTGTGGGATTGAAACGGTATTTTGGGGACAAGTTGTTTGGTGCTGTGACCTTAAAGTCGCACGGGGCCAAAGCGGAGGCAGTGGAATTTGGAATTGGGATTAGATTATAGTGATGATGGAATTTGCAAGAAAAACTAAAAGAAGCAAGAATATCACCTCGAGCGCAGTCGAGAGGTGTTGCCATGCGTTACTTCTACTGCTGTTGCTTTCCTGTAATGGGGACAATGTACCCGATTGTTTTCAAAATGCAGGGGATACGGTAAGATTGACCGTGGATGTGCCCGAATTCAGTGCCATTACCGTTTTTGAAAATCTAAATGTGGTGCTCAAACAAGGAGAGGAACAACGTGTTGAAATTGAAACCGGGGAGTTCCTTCGGAATGATGTATCGGCAGAGGTCAAGGACAATCAACTCATTGTACGAAACGAAAACAGCTGCAATTATGTTCGAAAGTATGGTTTGACCACCATTTATGTAACATCGCCCAATATTACTGAAATACGGAGCAGTACGGGACTCTTGATTTCCAGTGATGGAGTCTTGCAATATCCAAACCTATCCTTGATTACCGAAAGTTTCAATAATCCGGAAACCGAGACTACAGATGGTTCCTTTGATTTACAATTGAATTCTGAACGGGTCAGCATTGTGGTAAATGGCATTGCCTATTTCAAGTTGGCAGGGACTACCACTGATTTTAATGTGACCGTGGCTGCTGGAGACTCGAGAATAGAAGCGGAGAGCCTTGTGGCGGAAAGGGTAAGCCTTAACCATAGAGGCTCAAATGATGTTTTTGTCAATCCGCAACAACGCATCAGTGGGACCATCAGTGGTACAGGTGATGTGATTAGCGTAAACCGCCCGCCTGAGGTTGAGGTGGAGGAGCTATTCAATGGCCGGTTGATATTCAAAGATTGATGTTTGGCTTCAACTTATGGGAAAACCCATGGATGCCACCTAATTTCTCATTACTTTCGAAAGTATCAAACCTAGACCTTTGAAGTCGGTGTTCACGTATTTAAAAAAACT
>JAUICT010000300.1 GCA_030429325.1 Bacteroidia bacterium | reverse complement strand
CCAACACCCATAATGATATTGGCTCCATGACCGGCTTCAATTTGGATATGATCATTGATTTCCCCAATTTCATCAATGGTGATTTCCTGAGAGCCCGATACAATGAGCAACAGTACATTTTTGGCCCCGGTAATCTTGTTGTCGTTCAACAAGGGTGAATCCAAGGCTTTCATAATGGCTTCACTTGCTCTTCCAGACCCTGCGGCCATAGATGACCCCATAATGGCTGTACCACTGTTGGAAAGCACGGTCTTGGCGTCCCTAAGGTCAATGTTTTGTGTATAATGGTGTGTAATTACCTCTGCGATACCCCTTGCCGCAGTGGCCAATACCTCATCCGCTTTGGAGAAACCGGCCTTAAACCCAAGATTGCCGTATACCTCACGTAGTTTGTTATTGTTGATTACGATCAATGAATCCACATTGGCCCGTAATTTTTCTATCCCCAATTGTGCTTGTTTGTTCCGCATGGCTCCTTCAAACTGAAAGGGAATGGTAACAATGCCCACGGTAAGTATATCCATCTCCTTGGCCAATTTAGCAATTACGGGAGCGGCTCCAGTACCGGTTCCACCTCCCATACCCGCAGTGATAAAGGCCATTTTTGTGGTATGCTCCAACATACCTTTGATGTCCTCCATACTTTCCAAGGCGGCCTGTTCCCCAACTTCAGGGTTGGCCCCAGCCCCAAGTCCTTCGGTTAGGGATACCCCCAATTGAATTTTATTGGGAACGGAGCTGTTCTGCAACGCTTGGGAATCGGTGTTGCAGATTACAAAATCCACTCCGTTGATTCCTGCTTGGAACATGTGGTTGATGGCATTGCTACCACCTCCACCAACTCCAATTACCTTGATTACGTTGCTCTTGTTCTTGGGCAAATCAAAAGCGATGTTGTCAAATTCAGTGTTCTTACTCATGACAGTTGTGTTTCTTTATGGGGTTATTATTCTGCGTTGTCCAAAAAGTCCTTTAATTTCTCGGACCATTTATCAAAAATGGATTTTCGTTCCTTGTGCGATGACACACTTCCTGTGCCCGCCATTTGTTCTTGTCCAACCAAAACCTTCTCCTCTTCGTGGGCCTCCCCCATCTCAACTTCAACTGGTCTTGTCTTGGATTCCAGTGCTTTCATCAACAATCCTACCGCTGTGGCGTATAGTGGACTAGCCACTTCCTCATCGGAATCTCCGGCCAAATGCTCATTGGGATATCCGATTCGGGTATCCATTCCGGTAATGTATTCCACCAATTGCTTCAAATGCTTTAATTGGCTTCCCCCGCCAGTGAGGACGATGCCCGCAATCAGTTTTTTCTTTTGTTCTTCGTGTCCGTAGTTTTTTATCTCC
The DNA here is from genome assembly GCA_030429325.1 of Bacteroidia bacterium. GTDB lineage: Bacteria > Bacteroidota > Bacteroidia > Flavobacteriales > Flavobacteriaceae > Flagellimonas. The sequence continues at coordinate 2,594 of JAUICT010000300.1, read as the reverse complement.
ACATACACTTGCTCTATAATTTCAACCACCCTTGCATGGATAATCTTGGAAAGATTTTTCAGGGTGATTTCCTTTGGTTCGCGACCTCGAAGTCCTGGAATGGAAACAATTTCGTTGTCCTTGTTCTCTCCGGGCCATGCCGAACCAAACTTTATCTTTAACAGCTCTGCCTGTTTCTCTATTATGGAACAGCCTTGCTTGATGTCTTCAGTGATAACGTTGCCTCCAAAAGGAATGACAGAGGTGTGGCGAATGATACCATCCTTAAAAATGGCAAGGTCGGTGGTTCCACCCCCTATATCCAATAGTGCAACACCGGCTTCTTTTTCTTCTTGACTCAGAACAGCTTCGGCAGAAGCCAAAGGCTCCAACGTAATGTTGCCCAATTCCAATCCTGAGCTTTTAATGCATCTTCCAATGTTTTTAATGGAGGACACCTGACCTACCACCACATGGAAATTGGCTTCCAAACGGCCACCATACATTCCTCTGGGCTCTTTAATTTCAGATTGCCCGTCCACTTTATACTCTTGGGGCAGTACATGGATGATTTCTTCCCCAGGAAGCATAACCAATTTGTACACTTGGTTGCAAAGCTTGTCCAAATCATCATTATTGATGACCTCTTCGGAATTTGGTCGTGTAATGTAATCGCTGTGTTGAAGGCTACGGATATGTTGCCCGGCAATTCCTGCCACAACCGAACCGATTTTAACTCCTGAATTGACTTCTGCTTGCTCCACGGCTTGTTGAATTGAGGAAATGGTCTGCGTGATGTTGTTTACCACACCCCGGTGTACTCCCAAGCTTTTGGATTTTCCCATACCCAAAACCTCAATTTTCCCATACTCATTTTCCCTTCCAATGATCGCTACGATCTTGGTAGTTCCAATGTCCAAACCAACTGAATAATTACCCTGTGCCATATCTTAAATTTTGGTGCAAACCACTTGATTGCTGAATTCTAAACTCACTATTGCATAATTTTCCAAGGAATTGTCCTTGGTCGCCTTGGCATAAAAAGCCATGAAATTTTTAAACTTCTCGTTCAGATTATCCACTCCTCCAAGGTTAACCACAAAGTTTTCCATACGAAACCTTAATTGGTATTTTCCTTCGGACTCAATATGTATTCCGATGACATTTTTCCGGAGAAAATCGTCTTCGTTGATATAGTTCAATATCACATAGGCATCCTCTAGGGTCTTTCCCGTAATCTCACCTGTGATTATGGGCACCCTTGCTGAATGATGCTTTGAGAGCGGCATGCGTTTCCCCAAATCATCCAAATAAAATTTGGAGATTCCCTCCACTCTACCAATCGGTTTACGCTGAACAATCTTAGAGATAAGCTCTCCGTTCACAGTAAGATAGACTTGGGCGTTTTTCACCATATCGTCAGATAGAATTACCTCCTCTATGGTATTCAAAACTAATTGTTCTTTAGGCCTATTTTTTACAGGACCGTAATTTTGTATTAACAATTTATTAACTGCGTCTTCCGTAAGGTATAAGTTATTGTCACCCAAAAACTTAATGGAAATATCGCTGACCGTTCTTTTTTTGCTGCGCGCATCGGCAAAACCATAAAGGGCCACTACCGATACGGACAGGAATGCCAATTTTATGTAATTCCAATTAATTCGCATAGGCCAATTCTTTTTTGATCTTGGGCACTTCCAATCCTATATCTCCTGCTCCAATGGTAACCAAGACCCCTGTTTTACATTTTTTTATTTCATGAATCAAATTTGATTTTGAAATCAATTTTTTATTCGGATTCGCAATCTTTTCCAACAGCCAAGTAGAAGTTACCCCAGAAAGAGGTTCTTCACGAGCAGGGTAGATATCCAACAACAAAATTTCATCAAATTGGGAAAGACTTGCCGCAAAATCATCCACAAAGTCCTTGGTCCTTGAGAAAAGATGTGGCTGAAATATGGCCGTTACCTTTTCTTCTGGGTGCATTTCCCGTATCGCTTGGTGAACAGCATCGATTTCTGTGGGATGGTGCGCATAATCATCTATAAAAACAAAGTCTTTTTCTTTTATCTGATAGGAAAATCTTCGTTGCACTCCCTTAAAACTTTCCAATGCCTTGGCCAACTGTTGTGGCGAACAACCTGTCTGTGCCGCCATGGCAAAAGCAGCCAAAGCATTGAGCAGATTGTGCCTTCCCGGTTTATTGAATGTTACGTTCTCAATAACTTCAGAAGGCGTCAACAAGCTGAATAAATAACTACCTTGTTCTGTCCTGATATTCTCTATACAATAATCCGACCCATCTTCAATTCCGTAGGTAATTCCTTCCATAGGAAGTCCTTGACGGACAAAGAGCCTTCCACCCGTTTTAATTTGACCTGCGAATGTCCTAAAAGAATCTTCCAGCTGTTCCTTGGTCCCATAAATATCCAAATGATCGGCATCCATGGAAGTTATACAGGCCACATTGGGGAACAATTGCAAAAAGGAACGGTCAAATTCATCGGCTTCCACCACAGAATATTCGGTTCCGTCCAACACAAAATTGCTGTCAAAGTCTTCAGAAACACCTCCCAAAAATGCCGTAAAGGGCAAGCCACATTCCCGTAGTA
>JAUICT010000299.1 GCA_030429325.1 Bacteroidia bacterium | reverse complement strand
CACGGCACCCAAGAAAACTTAATTGCCCTGGAACAAGATTCCAATCTGGAAGTGTTCTTTTTTACCATTCTCAGCTATTTCGCCAATATGGAGGTTGTGAACAAGGAACTTTTGGAAGTAAAGTTTGAGGAACTGCTATTGAATCTATTTACCCAACCCAAATATGGTGAACTATCATCGTACCTATTGCAATTAGCAGGGGATGATCGTGTGGGGATACGGCAAATTATGGAGGAGAATTATGCCAGCACCCTAAAACTTCCGGAGTATGCAGAGTTATGCAATATGAGTCTTTCATCCTTTAAAAGGGAGTTTGTAAGAGTGTATAAAACCGCACCAGGAAAATGGTTGCTCAATAGAAAGCTGCAATTGGCCAGAAAGTTGTTGGGGAACTCTCACTTGAACATCAATGAAGTGGCTTTTAGATGTGGTTTTGAAAGCGCTTCACACTTTATTAAAACATTTAAAAAGCAGCAAGATGTTACGCCAACAAAATATCGCGCTTCCATGAGTTCATAGGCTTGGTCCAATTTGCCAATTCTTTGGACTTATTTGAACATTCCCGCCAAAGCAACCCCCATAAGTTTGCACATAATAATCTTAAAACAATAAAATTATGTGTAATTCTTGTTTGCCCCGAATCCCTAGTGATGCGAACAAAATGGAAGCCTTTGCAGGGCAAATGATGTCCGTTATAAACAACGCTGCGCTGGGGACAATGATTTCTATTGGGCACCGAACCCGGTTGTTTGATGTAATGGATACCTTGGAACCGTCCACCTCTTCAGAAATAGCTACATCGGCCGGGCTGAACGAACGGTATGTTAGGGAGTGGTTGGGAGCTTTGGTTTGTGGAAAGGTAGTTGAGTATAATGCAAAGGACAAGACCTATCTATTACCTGCCGAAAATGCCTTTTTCCTCACGCGCAAATCAAATGAAAAAAACATGGCGGCCATTGCCTCTATCCTGCCCGTTTGGTCTGGTGTTGAGGACAAAATTGTGAACTGTTTTGAAAATGGGGGAGGAGTACCCTACTCAGAGTATGGCAGATTCTATCAGGTTATGGGGGAAATCAGCAATGCCAATGTGGGAAATAACCTTATTGACAATATCCTAAAACACAAACCAGATTTGTTGCAACTCCTTTCCAAAGGGATTGATGTACTGGATGTTGGATGTGGTGATGGGAAAATACTCATGGAAATGGCCAAAACCTTTCCCAATAGTCAATTTATAGGTATAGATATTTGTCCAGAGCCCATACAGAGTGCCAAAAACATGGCAAGGATAGCTGAACTTAAGAATGTTGATTTTCTTGAGGCCGATGTGCTGGATTATCATTTTGACAGGCAATTTGACTTGATCACAACTTTTGATGTTATCCATGACCTGGCATTCCCGGACAAGGTCCTTTCCAAAATAAATGCTTTGCTGAAAAAAGACGTAGGTCAATACCTTATGATGGACATCAATGCTTCCTCCAATTTGGAGAATAACGAAGAACATCCATTGGCGCCATTTCTTTATACCGCCTCAACATTGCATTGCATGTCCGTTTCGCTTGCACAGGGCGGAATGGGCCTGGGAACAGTTTGGGGAGTGGAAAAGGCCAAAGAAATGCTTGCGGAAGCAGGTTTTGGCACCATCACCGTAGAAAATTACGAACACGACATCATGAACAATTATTATTTCTGTACAAAATGAAAAAAGTGATTTTTAAACTCATAGCGCTAACCTTTAGTCTTATGGCATTGCTATCCTGTAGCGATGATGATCATGAAGGGGATATCATCAATGAAGACCCCACAACAACCCCAATGTTCAGTATAAATGCAAAGGGAACGGTAACAGGTAAAATGGTTGAAAACTTCAAGTTACCGGGAACCGACTTGTCCGTCGCTGGAAATGCTTTTGAAATGACGATGTACAATCCCGTAACAGGGGAGAGTATGGGCACGGTGATAGATATCAACGTAGGTGCGGAAACTTTTGAAGATGGCAGCATGTTTGGTGAAAACTATACGGTGTTCTTGTTTGAAGATCCACAAAACAGCACCTTGGTGCTACATAACCTTATTGATATGATACCGGCTCCACCGGCTAATATGAACGCTTTCATCAAGAAAGAAAACACAAAAGATAATGTGGTGTCGGGTACAGGTATCTATTCCGGTTTTGCAGGAGGGTCAACCCTAAATGCCACATTGGATATGTCTGCATTTGCTGAAAACACGGTTGGGTTTGATTGCCTATACGGCTTTACCCAAATACTACAATAAAATCATAAAAGTTGCGTAGGGTTAAAAGGACTCTACGCAACTTAAAACCCATTAATCTTAAAATGATGAAGAATTATACATCCAATGCCGTTTTATGGCTTTTCGCTATTGCAATGCCTATTATGATGAATGCACAAATGTCGTATGTGGATTCATTGAAAGTCGATGATAGGGTTCGACTCTTTAGATACACGAAGCCCAAGGAAAATAGTGGAAAGGCAAAAATCATATTTGTACTTCATGGTTCTGGTATGGGCATGGATTTTATGGAAGAAGTGGTAGGTGGGCAATTCAATACATTGGCCCTAGAGGACAGTAACACCATTATAGTTTATCCAGAAGGGTTTAAAGGAAATTGGAACGATTGCAGGGCAAAGGCCACCTATCCAGCAAAACTGGAAAATAGTAACGATGTCACGTTTCTTTTGGATATAAAGAAAAGATTGAAGCGCAAATTCAACTTTGATGACTTGGATGTTTACGCTGTAGGCTATTCAAATGGGGGGCACATGTGTTTTAAATTGGCCAAGGTGGCCTCCAGTGAATTTAAAGGTTTTGCAGTAGTTGGTGCCAACCTTCCCGTTTCGGATAATGATGACTGTACAAGTAGCCATAAAGCAGTTTCCATGCTGTTGATAAACGGGACTACAGACCCTATAAACCCTTATGGGGGAGGAGAAGTTTGGTCTGGCGATGGGCAAACCCGGGGATGTGTAATGTCCTTGGAGGCAACGCGTGATTATTGGCTAGGCCTATTGCCTGGAGAATCAAAACTGGAATCAAAAATAGATTATGAAGACACTTATCCAAAGGATAACTCGAGGGCTGTACAAAGAACCTATTCGTCATTTGGATCAAGCATAAAAGTATCCACTTTGGAAATTGTGAACGGAGGACATCATTTTGCTAATCCAGATTTTAAGGATTGGCCCCATTATTTGGGAAACCTTAATCAAGATGTGAACCTGCCGGAAATCATCATGACATTTTTTGAAAGTATTTAATTGTAATCAACTTGCACCCAATGTAAAAAAAGTACTCATGGAATATAGAAAACTTGAGATACCCGAACAGGATGAACCATCGGAAGAGGATGAAATTTATTTGAACAGTCAAAGGATTGGAGCAATTCAGAACAGACCGTTTTCAGGAATCTTTTTTTTGAAAAGTTAATATACCTTACATAGAACAAAACAAGGCTTGTAAATTGTGTGAAATATAGGAAGCCCCTTTTCAGGGGCTTTTTAACTACTTTTCTTAAAACTGGGCTTTTATAAAAAAAGCATCAAACAAGCCTTGAATTTGGCTATTGGGATGGGCAGGGTGGTTTCGATATAAAAAAATAGCAACTATTTATTGCTTTTGCAATAACTGTTTTTTTCCAGTACGGAAATTTTTGGTGATTACAGCGCGGTCATATTCTTCCCCAATGGCTGTATACGCCACATAAGTCAACTTGTCCTTTTCAATGGTTATGACTTGGAAAAACTGGGTTTGTTCAGCGGATTTGTCCAATCGGTAACCTTGAGAGGAATAACCCTGCATCTGTTCTGTATCCAGTTGGTATTGTTTAGGGCCACTAACAGAAGTGACATATACGGTTCCTAGGTTGCCATCAAATGTTGAATCTGAAGTTCTGACCGGGACATGGCCACGCGCATAGGTATGGTCATGTCCATT
>JAUICT010000298.1 GCA_030429325.1 Bacteroidia bacterium | reverse complement strand
GACCTATGATCAATAAAACTGTTTCTAACGTCCAAGAAGCCTTAAAAGGTGTTGCGGATGGCATGACCTTTATGTTGGGTGGATTCGGGCTCTGTGGAATCCCGGAAAATGCAATCGCTGAACTGGTTCGATTAGGCATCAAGGATATTACTTGCATATCTAACAATGCAGGGGTAGATGATTTTGGTCTCGGACTGCTTTTGCAGCAGCGCCAGATCAGAAAAATGATATCCTCCTACGTGGGTGAAAACGATGAGTTTGAACGTCAAATGCTGAGCGGGGAATTGGAAGTTGAATTGACCCCACAAGGCACTCTGGCTGAAAAATGTAGGGCCGCCCAAGCAGGCTTCCCAGCATTTTATACTCCCGCAGGATATGGCACCGAAGTGGCCAAAGGAAAGGAAACCCGCGAGTTTGATGGGAAAATGTATGTTCTGGAACCCGCATTTAAAGCTGATTTTTCTTTTGTAAAAGCTTGGAAAGGAGATGAGGCGGGGAATCTCATATTCAAGGGTACGGCCCGAAACTTTAACCCTTGCATGTGTGGGGCTGCCAAGATTACGGTTGCCGAAGTGGAAGAACTGCTTCCGGCAGGTAGTTTGGACCCCAATCAAGTTCATATCCCTGGAATATTTGTACAACGCATTTTCCAAGGAGAAAAATTTGAGAAGCGAATAGAGCAAAGAACAGTCCGTAAAATGGAATCAATGTAACAATGGCTAAAAGGGAAAACGTTGTTGTTAGTAAGTCCATTGATTTTGCACTTAGGATAATTTCTTTTTGCGAAATTCTAGAAAAGGAGCGAAAATTTGTTGTTGCGAATCAATTATTAAAATCAGGGACAAGTATTGGCGCAAATATTCATGAAGCGCAAAATGCGGAAAGTAGAGCAGATTTTATTCATAAAGTAAAAATAGCCCTTAAAGAGCTTGAAGAGGTAAAATATTGGTTGACCCTTTGCAAAAAAGCAGAAAGCTATCCATTTGAAGCGGTTTTAATGGATAATGTGAACGAGCTGGGATTGATTTGTATAAAATTATAAGTACTAGCAAGAGGAATCTTAAACATTGATTCATTGCTGCATTAAACACATTAGATAATTGTTATGTTAGACAAAAACGGAATAGCAAAACGGATAGCAAGAGAGGTAAAGGATGGATATTATGTCAATTTAGGCATAGGCATTCCCACCTTGGTGGCCAATTTTGTACGGGACGACATCAGTGTGGAATTCCAAAGTGAGAATGGGGTTCTTGGTATGGGGCCTTTCCCTTTTGAAGGAGAGGAAGATGCTGATATTATCAACGCAGGAAAACAGACCATAACCACATTGCCAGGGGCTTCTTTTTTTGACTCGGCATTGAGTTTTGGGATGATTAGGGGGAAGCATGTGGACTTAACAATTCTTGGAGCAATGGAAGTGGCGGAGAACGGCGACATAGCGAACTGGAAAATACCAGGGAAAATGGTGAAGGGTATGGGAGGTGCCATGGATTTGGTCGCATCTGCCGAAAATATTATCGTTGCCATGATGCATACCAACAGGGCTGGAGAGTCCAAGCTTTTAAAACGATGCAAGCTGCCACTTACCGGAGTGGGCTGTGTAAAAAAGATAGTGACCAATTTGGCGGTTCTTGAAGTTACTTCGGAGGGGTTTAAACTACTGGAAAGGGCGCCTGGGGTCACGGTCGATGACATTGAGAAAGCAACCGAAGGAAAATTGATAGTGGAAAATGAAATCCCAGAAATGAAGATTTAGCAAATATCATTCGATTTTTTACAACAAAAAAAACACGTTACACAACATAAGTTTTAGAATGCCAATCATCGACTTTATATTTGGTTATATCGAATTTTTTACCCAAATTGACAACCGTAAAAACAACACCATGGCAACCAAATTAAACCACACAACTATGGACGAAAGCGTTCAAGTTTACCGAAACGATTTTTTCACAGGATTTATGCTACTCATCAAAAAGCTATTCATGCTTTAGACTGACAATCCCCCCTGTAAAAATTTGGAGCCAACACATTGTTAGGCTCTTTTTTTTGCGATAATTTTACTACATGACCACAAAAAGCTTATCCTTTCCATCATGTACATTATCTGATTTGGACACTTTGTTGCAAATAGCAATAAGTACGTTTGTGGCCGCTTTCGAAAAGGACAACAACCCAAAAGACTTTCAGGACTATATTGGCAACGCCTTTAATAAGGAAACACTTGCTGCTGAACTGGCAAATACAGATTCCCTGTTCCATTTTGCATATGATGGAGATATTTTGGTGGGCTATTTTAAATTGAATGTTGGCCGTGCCCAAACAGATGTGTACGACAAAAATGCCATGGAGATAGAACGTATCTATGTTTTGGGGGAACATCAAGGCAAGCAGATTGGTAGCCAAATGCTAAAGCAAATAATTTCCCTGGCAAGAGAGCACCAAAAGGAATACCTATGGCTTGGCGTTTGGGAGCACAACCCCAAGGCCATACGCTTTTACCTAAGACACGGCTTCCAAAAATTTGGGGAACACCCTTACCTTATTGGAAGCGATGAGCAGACCGATTGGCTATTACGCTTAGAACTTTAGCAATCCACCTAAAAACAGAATATCTCCTTCCGCCCTTAACTTAAAACCAATGGAATTTTCAAATGCAGCATGGATAAGCAATGAAATTGCCAATGCATTTGACTTTGTAAGACTGTTGGTTCGGTACACAACATCTCTAATGGTTGAAAAACTCACTTTACTTTGGATAGCGATGTTTGCCAAATCATTTTTGGAGACGTTTCTGCGCAAAATTTCGGAAAGCCTTTCATCGATTGGTTTTCCATAGTCGTCCGTGGTAAAAATGTCATCACTTTTGATGACAAGGTTCAAATTGTTCCTTGACCCCATACTTAAATACTTTAAGGGATTAGTAATTATTTTATTGGGGTCTGATCCTATTTTCTATATTTGGCTTGTAACCCAATTACAGAAAAGTGGCGGAATCGCTGCGGCTATAGTGTATTGCGTAATAATTTTACACAATATAATAATTTTATGGTTATAATTAAACAATTAAGGCGCAAAAAAAAGATCAGCCAAACGCAATTAGGAGAAAAAATAGGGGTAAGCCTGCGTACTATACAGCTTTACGAGCGAAAAAACGCGAACATACCCATTAAAAATTTAACCAAGATTGCCCAATATTTTGATATGACCATCGCGGAACTACATCTGCGGGAAATCAATGATTTGGGTGAAAATTATACCAAAGACCAACCCTTTACAAAACACGGATGTGTTTTTTACCCCTTGGAACATGGTAAATACTTGGCAATGGCCCCTTTGGTTTTGGTGGAATGGTACAATAAATACATTGAGGCGTTGGATAAGCCTGATAAGAATGATCCAAAAGTACCTTTTCAATCTGCATTTATTATTGACTCCGTGGCCAAAGAACCTCATCGTATTTTTGAAATTTCCGGAGACTCCATGAACGATGGCAGCATACATGCCATCCCCAATAAGGCCTTTGTGCTAGGATTAGATCAAAAAAAGGACTGGCTGGTTAAAAATGATGATACGCTTTGGAATAAGCCCTATGTTTTGGTGTGCAAAGACCGGATTACCTGTAAGCAACTTACAGGATATCGCAAGGAAACCAAGGCTTTACAATGCCATAATCTAAATTCGTCCCCAGAATATCAGGATTTTGAGCTGCCGTTGGAAGATGTACTGCAAGTCTTTATGATTGTGAAAAAGCAGCTTTAGCCCTGCGACAATCAAATTGAATGTAAGATTTCGCAAGCTTTATCCAAAACATCATTGGTCTTCGCAAAGCAAAACCGAAGGAATTTTTGGTCATAATCCGCTTTGCAAAATACAGAGACCGGAATACTGGCAAGCTTATGTTGTTTGATTAAACGTTCCGCAAAGACCGTATCTTTTTCGTCCGTGATATCGGAATACTCCAATAAT
>JAUICT010000297.1 GCA_030429325.1 Bacteroidia bacterium | reverse complement strand
AAGCAAATGGGGCATTCGCCTAATGAATTTCGGATGTTGAATTGACAAAAAATGGAGCTCCATTTATCCAAAATCTCCTTTTTTTAGACCTAATCGACCATGGCATTTTGTGACCAAAAAATTGCAGATATTAGTTACGTTGTCAGAATTTAGAGCATTCGAAACATCCCATAGGGGCTACAAACTCATGGCCCAATACGATATATTACCGCATTATCTCCATCTGTAAGCGCATAAAGGGCACCGTCCGCTCCATCCAAAATGTCTCTAAACCTTCGCCCCTCACTTTCCAATAACCTTTCTTCTCCCACAACCACATTATCCTCGATGACCAGCCTTACGATGTGCTGACCACTCAATGCGCCTAAAAATAAGTTGTTGGTCCATTCTGGAATCAAATTGCCGGAATAGAAGTCTATGCCACTGGGTGATACAGCAGGATCCCAATAATAGACAGGTTGTTCCATTCCAGTTGCTTGTGTAATACCTGCCCCGATTGGGTTACCACTATATTCCAAACCATACGAAATAGTTGGCCAGCCATAGTCTGCCCCAGCTTCGATAAGGTTGACTTCATCTCCTCCCAGTGGACCAAATTCGGCCTCCCAAAGGTCACCGGTAACGGGATGAATTGCCAATCCTTGTACATTTCTATGCCCGTACGAGTATATTTCTGGTAACGCATCAGCATTTGATTCAAATGGATTTCCAGAAGCGGGATCTCCATTTTTGGTTATTCGCAATACCTTGCCCAAAGCAGCATCCAATTCCTGAGCTTCCGGTCGAGTTACCGAGCTAGATCTATCCCCTGTACTCACAAATAGATTTCCCTGTCCATCCCAAGCCAAACGAGACCCATAATGTGCCGTACTATTAAACTCTGGAATGGCCGTGTAAATCACGGTAGCATCCTCCACCTGATCTTCGCTATCGGACAACCTTCCTTTGGCCACGGCAGTAGCTGTTCCATCGGGTCCATTTTGGGAAAATGACCAGTATAACATCCTGTTTTCCTCAAAATTGGGGTCTACGGCCACATCCAAAAGCCCTCCCTGTCCAGAACTGTTTACCGATGGAATACCGGTAATGGGTGACCCTAAAACTCCTGAAACCGAGACCAAACGCATTGATCCCGCTTTTTCAGTCACTATAATCCTGCCATCTGGCAAGTTGGCCATTCCCCAGGGACTTGAAAGACCGGTTGCAAACACCGATGCCGTATATTCTGTTTGTGTTTGAACGCCTTCAATTCTTGTTTGTCCTTCAAAAGCAGGTGAATAATCGCTATTAGGGTCTTGTGTTTCCACTGGGTCCAAAGGTTCATCAGGAGTTGATGTATCATCGTCGTTGGTTGATGCATCGTCATCATTATTGTCACCAGAGCCATCAGGTTCTTCAACATCTGGAGTTTTTTTATCGTCACTTGAACTGCATGAAAGCTCCATACCCCCTACCAATACCAAAAAGGCCAAAACTATGATATTCCTTATCCAAAAATTCATAATAAAATGTTTTTAAGTAAGTTACAATCCATTTGTTAACAAGACCATCTTTTTAACTTTTATGTTAATCCGGAGTAGTTTCCTTCCCATCACTTATCGTACCCTGAAGTCAAAACATTAACTGTGTTCAACAGCAATGGGAAAGAGATAGCTCTTGGAATAGGGCACTTTGCAGCTGCAAAGTTGAAGTATCCCCACAAATCGGTTATGGGTAAATACGAAAGTTCAGTGTCATGGTCCACATCCTTATCCCTTAAACGGTATCGGACTATTTTCATGACTACACCCATTGCTACGAATTAAGATTGTACATACCGACCACAAGTGCTCTATATTTGTAATAGTTAGGAAGTTTCAATACTCATATGTTAGCGACCATACTCATAATCGTTTACATTATCATTGGACTGATCATAGTAGTCAGTCTACTTCTTAATGGTGTACGACCTAGTAAAACATTGGCTTGGCTCCTAGCAATCTTCACCATTCCCATAGGGGGTGTTTTACTCTATCTTTTACTTGGTAGAAATCGAAGAAAGAGCAAGCTGTTTTCATTACAAAGAGACTTATGGGAAAGAAACTACCCTCCAGATGGTACGGATACGGTCAAGATTTCTGAGTACAACAAGAAAATCTCCAATCTTATCTACAAGACTTCAAAATGCCCAGTTACCGAGCATAATAAACTTACCGTCTTAAAAGATGGCAGAAATACCTTTGAAAGCATTTTTGAAGCCTTGGAAAGTGCCAAGGAGCATATTCATTTACAATATTATATCTATGAAGATGGCATCTTGGCGGAAAAGCTATTGGAAATATTTGAACGCAAGGTTGCGGAAAACGTTACCATTAGGGTTTTATATGATGGTATTGGTAGCTATTCGCTCAGCAGGGAATACCTGAATAGACTTCGGAAATGCAATGTCGAGGTAGCACAGTTCCTCCCATTTAGATTTGGGAAATTTCTATCCTCATTAAACTATAGAAACCATAGAAAAATCATTGTTGTTGATAATAAAATAGGCTTTATCGGAGGGATCAACATCTCGGATAAATACCTTAAGGGAGACCCTCATTTGGGAAAATGGCACGATACACATTTAAGGATTGAAGGGGAGGCTGTAGACTATTTAAATGGACTTTTTATTACCGATTGGTATTTGGCCAGTAATAAAAAAGTGGATACCGCACCATTCCAAATAAAAAAGACGGAGAAAAAAGAAACTCCCATGCAAATAGTCCCAAGCGGTCCAGATGATGATTTTGCTGCCATAGAGCAGGTATATTTCTCCATCATGAACAACGCAAAAGAATATGTTTACATCACAAACCCTTACGTCATACCAAACCACGCCATTCTCCAAAGTATGCAAACGGCTGCATTGAGTGGGGTTGATGTAAGGCTGTTGATGTCCTCTAGTACCGATATTAAATTGGTGGATTGGTGTGTCCGCTCCTACTATGAGTCATACCTAAAGGCAGGCATTAAAGTTTACCTATATCCGGACGGGTTTCTTCATAGTAAGGTAATGCTCTGTGATGACAAAATCGCCAGCATTGGAACCGCTAACTTGGACAACCGTAGCCTACAACAAAACTACGAAGCCAATGCCATTGTTTATGATGCCACACTTTGCAAGCAAATGAAAACCGACTTCTTACAGGACTGTTCCAAATCGATCATGCTAGATGATTATCAAATTTTCAGCAATCGCCCATGGATCCATAAATTGATAGAAGGTACTGCCAAGCTTTTAAGCCCAATCCTATAAAAAGCCCTTATCTACCCCAAATATAATCCTTTCACAAAAATCAGGTTGCGCTGTTGTCCTAAACCAAAAAGGGAACTTTGCAGTACAACCCAATATTTCTTGAGACAATATCATGACCTTTGTCATAAAAAAACAGGCATAATTGGTACTACCTTTATCTAAATTTAAATCCTTGGATATGCTCAATTCAGAAAAAATAGGGAACGAATTCTATCAAAATCTAGGAATGCTTTTTTACGCCGTGGCCATGGCCGATAATAATGTGAGGCCCATTGAAACAAAAAGACTACGGAAATATGTCCGCCAACATTGGTTGGATGTAGATGACATTGAAGATGAGTTTCATACAGATGCTGCCTATCAGATTGAAATTGTTTTTGATTGGTTGGAAAGTGAGGAAAAAGATGGTGATGACTATTTTGATACGTTCAAAGAGTTCTACAAGGAGCATCCAGAAAAGTTCACTCCAAAAGTTAAGACGCTCATCGTAGAAACCTCAGAAAGTATTGCCAATGCATTTGCAGGGAAAAACAAATCGGAGATGTTGGCTATCTTTAAGCTGAAACAGCTCTTTAACCATTGATATGATTTTATCCAATTTTATTGACCATACCAATTTAAAACCTATGGCGTCCTTATCAGAAATCCAAAAACTGTGCGGAGAGGCCAAATATTATGGGTTTTATGCGGTATGTGTTAACGGTTGCCATGTTCCCTTAGC
>JAUICT010000296.1 GCA_030429325.1 Bacteroidia bacterium | reverse complement strand
TGGAGTTTCCAGAGAACCCAAAACACTATGATGAGGAATTGATGAAAACGGTGAAGGACCACGCCATAAAGTTTGAGGCCAAGACGTATTTTGCAGGAGTAGGGCTTTCCAATGCATCGAATAGGGATTTGCCTTTGTACTTGGATGAGGAATATATTGTGGATTATCAAGGATTAATTGAAATAGAATGAGAGGGACATTGTTTTTATTGCTTGGAACCATCGTCTTTTGGGGCTGCGGTTCCGATACATGGATAAAAAATCAAAATAGGGGCAACGCCCTGGGAACTACCTATTCCATTACCTATATTGCAGGGGAGCATTTGGATTATCAACAAGAAATCGATTCTGTTTTTCAGGTATTGAACCAGTCCATGTCCACCTATATTCCTACTTCTGATATTTCAAAAATAAACAGTGGGGACTCTACCGTTGTGGTGGATGAGATGTTCAAAGAGGTTTTTGAGATTTCCAGCGGGGTGCACGAGGCCTCAAATGGGTATTTTGATCCCACTATAGGCGTTTTGGCCAATGCATGGGGATTTGGTCCGGGAGAACAAATTCAGCTTGACAGCCTTAAGGTAGATAGCTTATTGAGCTATGTGGGATGGGACAAAGTACAGTTGAACAGTGATTATACCGTTACCAAAGAACATCCAGCCATCCGTTTCGATTTCAATGCGGTGGCCAAAGGTTATACTATAGATCGTTTGGGAGCTCTATTGGATGCCAAGGGGATTCAGAATTATTTAGTGGAGGTAGGAGGTGAAGTGCTCACCAAAGGCATCAATCTTGTTTCTGGAAAACAATGGACGGTAGGCATTGATGACCCCCAATTAGAAACAGGAAGGTCTCTAAAATTAATTGTATCCTTGGAAGATAGGGCCATGGCCTCCTCAGGTAATTACCGAAAGTTTAGAATAGACCCTGAAACTGGGGAAAAATACGTCCATACCATCAATCCTAAAACAGGTTATACCAAGAATTCTTCCATTTTGGCAACCAGTGTAGTCGCTAACACATGTGCTGAAGCAGATGCGTATGCTACGGCTTTTATGGCCATGGATTTGGAAGAATCCAAAGAGGTCTTGAAAAAACATGACGAATTGGAAGCCTACATTATTTACTTGGATGAAAATGGGGAGACTCAAGAGTTTTTTACTTCTGGTTTTGAAGCTTTGATTAAAAATTGATTTTTTTGAATATCTGCGAAGAGTAATAATGCTGCCAACGTCACCCTGAACTTGTTTCAGGGTCACATAAAGGGGTTCATGTTCAGTAGGACGAGATGCTGAAACAAGTTCAGCATGACACCAAAAGCACCATTATGACAATAAACGGGCAATCAGTTTATTTTTTGACCAGTGGAATAATCTCCCCTTTGGCCAATCGGTATTTTTGAACCGATTCTGGGGCCAGAATTTGGGTGTAATCCACTTCTTCAACCGTAAACCCTATGCTTCTTAGCTTATCAAAATAATCCCTGCCGTAGATGCGTACATGATCGTATTGCCCAAAAATTTGGGCCCGCTCCTTTTTATCGGTAATGGAGTCGTCTTCAAAGGTATTTTCCCTTTTGAGGTCCTGGGGAATCTGGAAAATGCCCCACCCGCCGGGCTTCATGATCCTGTAAAGCTCGTGCATGGCCTTGGTGTCGTTGGGAATGTGCTCCAAGACATGGTTGCATAAAATCACATCAAAAGCATTGTCGGGGAAAGGAAGGTTGCAGATATCGGCCTTTACATCGGCTAAGGGAGAGTTCAAGTCGGTTGTGGTGTAATCGATATTCCTCATTTTTTTGAACCGCTTGTAAAAAGCCTGTTCCGGGGCAAAATGCAAAACTTTAAGGGGTTTAGTAAAGAACTCCGTTTCATTTTTGAGATACAGCCATAAAAGCCGGTGCCGTTCCAAGGAAAGGGTAGAGGGGGAGAGCACATTTTCCCTTGGGCTTTCATAACCATAAGGAAGGAATTTACGAAAGCTTTTGCCGTCAATGGGATCGGTAAACTTATTTCCCTTAAGGGAAAGAGCAATCAACGGCCTCACCCAATAGCTCAATCGAATGAGTAAAGGTCTAGGGATTAGGTTAAGGATGTATTTGAATAGTTTCGACACGAATTATACGAATTTTCACTAATGAGCTAAAGTAAAACTCTCTTATAGGTAAGTTGATCTTCGCCAAAATTTACAATAATTCCCAGTTTTAATTTGGATGCTGCCAAGTAATTTAAAGTTTGTTTTACATGGCTACTACTGATTTTTTCTACGGCTTTTAGTTCCAAGATTATTTTGTCGTCTACTATGAAATCAGCAAAATAGTGATGTTTTAACTTCTTTCCTTTGTAGATGATGTCAAATTTGACTTCTTTTTTAAAAGGGACACCGTTGGTTTTCAATTCAATTTCCAAAGCATCGCTGTAAACCGCTTCACTAAATCCTTTGCCTAGTTCATTATGGACATCCATACATAAACCGATTACAAAGTAGGACTCATTCTTATAAATGATTTGGGACATTTATTTGAGCAATTGGTGAAATTCGTGTCAATATATAAAATGCTGACAACTAAAGCACCAACTTCTGGCTTCGGAACTCTTCCTCTTCGTCACTGGAGATTCCCAATGCGTCATAAATATATTGGAATGTGGACAACAGTTCGGGTTTCCCATCAATCAGGGCTACATCATGCTCAAAATGGGCACTGGGCTTGCCATCGGCGGTCAAGATGGTCCAGCCATCGTTCAACTGTTTAATCCTCCGTGTTCCCATATTGATCATGGGCTCTATGGCAACCACCATACCGTTGACAAACTTTTTGCCACGCCCCCGTTTTCCATAATTGGGCATTTGTGGGTCTTCGTGCAGATCTTTTCCCAGTCCATGGCCTACCAGTTCACGAACCACACCATAGCCATGGTCTTCACAATACTTTTGAATAGCATATCCTACATCACCCACACGGTTCCCTTCTTTGAATTCCCGAATGCCAACATAAAGGGATTGCTTGGTGATTTGGAGCAATTTTTTGGTTTCTTCGGCTACTTCACCCACTTCAAAGGTGTAGGCATGGTCGCCATAAAACCCATTCTTCAGGGCGCCGCAATCCACCGAAATAACGTCACCTTCTTTAAGAGGTTCGTTATTGGGAATGCCATGGACCACTTGGCTATTAGGGCTCCAATTAAGCGTGTTGGGAAAGTCGTACATCCCCAAAAAGCCAGGTTCTGCACCTTGCTCCCGGATATACTCCTCGGCCATTTTATCCAATTGTAGGGGGTTGGCCCCTGGTTTTATTTCCTTGGCCAGCATGCCCAAGGTCCTGGAAACGACCAAGGCGCTTTCGCGCATCAATTCAATTTCCTCTGCTGTCTTTACATGAATCATAGGGGCAAAGATAAACTGAATCTATGGATTTTAAGAAATTCTGGGCTAGACCAATGATTTTTGTGTCATTAGTTCCGGTTGCGGAATGCCTATCATTTTTAAGATGGTCGGGGCAATATCACCCAAAACACCATCCTTGATTTGCTTGATATCATTATCCACCAGAATCAAGGGCACGGGATTAGTGGTATGGGCCGTGTTTGGGCTTCCATCCGGATTGACCATGGTATCACAGTTACCGTGGTCGGCAATGACGATGGTGGAGTACCCATTTTCCAGTCCGGCAGTAACCACTGCCTTGGCACATTCATCCACGGTTTCACAGGCCTTGATGGCTGCGGACATAACCCCGGTATGGCCCACCATATCCGGATTGGCAAAATTGAGACACACAAAATCGGTTTCCCCTTTTTGAAGTTCAGGAATAATGGCATCCCGGATTTCGTAGGCACTCATCTCGGGTTGAAGATCGTAGGTTGCCACTTTGGGAGAAGGGCACAGGATACGTTGTTCCCCTTCAAAAGGTTCCTCTCTTCCTCCATTGAAGAAAAAGGTAACGTGGGGGTATTTTTCGGTTTCCGCAATACGAATCTGCTTCTTGCCGTTTCGGGCA
>JAUICT010000295.1 GCA_030429325.1 Bacteroidia bacterium | reverse complement strand
TGAGGGTGAGGTAGCTCAATCCCACTTTGTCCAAAAAGTCCAAACGGGTGGTAATTTCCTTAAGCAAACGATTGGCAATGGTCCTGTCGTGTTCGGAAAGTTGGAGCTCCTCAAAGAAGGGGATCAACCGCTTGATGGGCAGCTCAATGATATCTGAAATAGATTTCCCGGCAATCTGCACATAATTGGCCTCGGCCCTGAGTCGCTTTCCTTTACAGACAGAACATTTTGTCTTCCCCCGATAACGGGAAAGCATGACCCTATTCTGGATTTTATAGCTTTTTTCTTCGAGCTGTTCAAAAAATTTATGTAGACCCATGAAATGTTCGTTGCCATCCCACACGAGTTGTTTTTGGGCATCGGACAGTTCAAACCAGGGTTTATGGATGGGAAAGTCGAAGGTATAAGCAGAGTTGACCAATTGATCGCGGTACCAGCCCATACTTTCGCCCCGCCATGGGAAAATGGCATTTTCATACACCGAAAGTGTGGTGTTGGGAATGACCAAGTCCTCATCAATGCCGATAACGTCCCCATAGCCTTCACATTTGGGGCAGGCCCCGTAGGGATTGTTAAAACTGAAGAGGTGTACATTGGGTTCCAAAAACTTTAGGCCGTCCAGTTCAAACTGGTTGCTGAATGTTTTGGTCTCACCGTTTTCCAAATTTTCAATGGCACATTGTCCCTTTCCTTCAAAGAAGGCATTGTCCACCGCATTGGCCAAGCGGTTGTAAAAATCCTCGTCCTCCTTTATAATGATACGATCTACGACCAAATCAAAAGTTCGACCGATATCTTCGGGTACTTGGTCTATTCGGATGACCTTGCCGTTGTGTTTTATCCTTGCATAACCTTGCTTTGAAAAAAGTTCCAAGGATTTGATGGTATCCCGGTCTTCCTTGATGGTCACTGGGGCCAATAACAATAGTTTGGCGCCCTCTTGCAATGACTTTATATGGTTGATGACATCGGTCACCGTATGCTTTTTCACCTCTTTCCCTGAAATGGGGGATATGGTCTTCCCGATACGGGCATACAATAATTTTAGGTAATCGTAGATTTCGGTAGTGGTGCCCACCGTAGATCTTGGGTTGGTGGAGTTCACCTTTTGCTCAATTGCAATGGCAGGGGCTATACCTTTTATATAGTCTACTTTGGGTTTGTCCAGTTTCCCCAAAAACTGTCGGGCATAGGATGATAGGCTTTCCACATAACGGCGTTGCCCCTCTGCATATAGGGTATCAAAAGCCAGACTGGACTTTCCTGAACCAGACAATCCCGTGATTACCACCAGTTTATTGCGGGGGATGACCACATCGATATTCTTGAGATTGTGCAGTTTGGCACCTTTAATGATAATATTCTGCTTGGGATCTACGTTTATAGGGGTTGCCATCTGTTAAAATTAGATCCCCAAAGATACGATACACCTCACTTAATACGTATATTGCATCAGTTAACATATAAAAACAGGCAAATCACAACATAGTTTTTTAGGTCACCTACCTAATTTTCTATATTTGGGATGTAATTAAAAATCTGATAGGCCTATACAGCGATAATTACTTTTTTACAAATAGACTAAATACCTAAAGGCTTTCCTTGGAAAAGGGAGACCCTAGATTTTAACCAAAAAAAGTAATTTGTATGGAACTACAGATTAATGACTCGATATTAGTTAAGAATTACATTGCCGGAGATGAAAAGGCTCTTGAAGCCTTAATTAACAGGCATAACCAACGAATTTCCAGCTTTATTTACTCCAAGGTTTTGGATCGGGATGTTGCAGAGGACATCTTCCAAGATACTTTTATCAAGGTGATCAAAACCTTGAAAAGGGGTACATACAGCGAAGAAGGCAAGTTTTTGCCTTGGGTAATGCGGATAGCACATAACCTTATCATTGACCATTTCCGCAAGAACAAGCGGATGCCTAAGTTCGAAGGAAGTGATGATTTCAACATCTTTTCCGTAATTAAGGATGATAAGCTCAATGTAGAGAAGCAACTTATCAAAGATCAAATAGACAATGATCTTACTTTATTGATAGATGAATTGCCCGAAGATCAGAAAGAGGTGTTGATCATGCGAATCTACAAGGATATGAGCTTTAAGGAAATATCCGAAAACACTGGGGTTAGCATCAATACAGCTTTGGGAAGAATGCGATATGCCTTGATCAACCTTCGAAAAATAGTAGATCGCAAGAATATCGTTTTAACGAATTAATAGGGCATTATATCGAACCCTGCAATATTTCCAATCTAGCGGCGTTATCTATTTGAAACATTAATGCTAGAATATGGAAAACATTTACTCTGAAGAACAAAAAGCCGTTAGATCGGTAAAAGCTAGCAAGAAGACCATTGATTTTTTGTTAAGCTATTCTAAATCGATTCATGTAGTTGACTACAGAAAGCATCAATTTGAAGTAACTTTAAACTGATAGCTTCAAAAAACAGTAAAAAGAGCCGCTAATTGCGGCTCTTTTTTGTTTTATAATAGTCATCCAATACCGTTTTTCTACCAATGGTCTTGGTGATGATGTCTTTTTCCAAATCCCAGCCCCTTGCAGGAGAATATTCCCTTCCGTACCAAATAATCTGTAGGTGCAAACGGTTCCAAATTTCTTTGGGAAACAAGCGTTTGGCATCTTTCTCGGTCTGTACCACATTCTTTCCATTGCTGAAACCCCATCGGAACATGAGCCTGTGAATGTGGGTATCAACAGGAAAAGCTGGAATTCCAAAGGCTTGGGAGACCACAACACTGGCCGTTTTATGTCCCACACTGGGTAACTCTTCCAAAAGTTCAATGTTTCTGGGAACCTCACCATTGTATTTTTCAATCAGGATTTGGGAAAGCCCGTGGATTCCTTTTGATTTCATTGGGGAAAGCCCTACGGGCTTGATGATTTCCCGTATTTCATCCACAGAAAGTTTTACCATATCAAATGGATTGTCGGCCTTTTCAAAAAGCAAAGGGGTAATTTGGTTGACCCGAACATCTGTACTTTGGGCAGACATCAGGACTGCAATCAATAGGGTATAGGGGTCTTTGTGGTCGAGCGGAATGGGAATGGTGGGGTAGAGTTCATCCAAAGTTCTGATAGTGAAATCCACTTTTTCTTGTTTGGTCATTATGGCTTAGCTTTGTAAGTAGATATTAGACAATAATTCAAGACTAACACGTACATGAACATGTTAAAAGTAGGGGATAAAGTACCTGAATTTTCTTCAAAAGACCAAGATGGCAACACGATTAATCTAAGTGACTATAAAGGCAAAAAATTGGTGGTATTTTTCTACCCAAGGGCCAATACGCCCGGGTGCACCATGGAAGCCTGCAATTTGCGTGACAACTATAAGACATTGACCGATGAAGGCTATGAACTTTTGGGCGTTAGTGCTGATACCGAGAGAAAACAGGCGAATTTCAGGAATAAATACAACTTTCCCTTTCCTTTATTGGCAGATGTGGATCATACTGTGATCAATACCTTTGGCGTGTGGGGACCCAAAAAATTTATGGGACGGACTTTTGATGGCATCCATAGAACCACTTTTGTCATTGATAAAGAAGGCGTGGTGGAAAAGGTCATTGAGAAAGTGAAGACCAAAGACCACGCAGCGCAGTTGTTAGGCGATGGATAGATTTGACGGATTCAATATCGAATGTCAGACTTTTGAGAAAAGACAAAAGATGCCAAGACCAAGAAGTCCAAAAATCTAAAATACCAGCAATCCAAATTCCACTTTCTACTTCGCCTTTCAGAAATTAGGATTTCAGATAACGGATGTCAGACTTTTGATAAAAGACAAAAGAAGCAAGAACCAAGAAGAAGTCCAAGAATCTAAGACACCAACAATCCAAATTCTACCTTACAACTTTTGAATATTCCGGTAGGAGCGAATCGGCGTTTTCTATAGAAATTATGCCTTTTCCTTTTCTTTCTTCTTTTCGGGAGTTTCTCCTTCAGGAAGTTCTTTTTGCGAGAACAGGTGTTTTTCTTTGATGATTTCCGCAATAC
>JAUICT010000294.1 GCA_030429325.1 Bacteroidia bacterium | reverse complement strand
CATATTGAAAGGCATAATGCTACCCGTCAAGGAGAAAATTCCCAATACGATCATTACATCATGGAAAACCGCAGCAACGGCACCCAAAGAAAACTGCCATTTTCTAAATCGGAACAAGATATAAAGGAAGACTACGGCCAACGATCCCAAAATAGCCAAGAAGGCATTTTTCTTGATGTCATCGGCAATGGTAGGCCCAACCTTTACGGATTGCATGATTCCGATGGATTTTTCCGAGGCACCAACAGTAAAGTCATCAAACGAAGTACCATCTGGCAAATATTTCTGTAGTGTTGTATATAATTTATCCTGAATCTCATTATCGATTTCCACGCCTTCTTCATCAACCTTGTATGGGGTGGTTACCTTTATCTGGTTGGCATCCCCAAAAGTTTTCACATTGGTTCCACTACCGAAAACTTCGTTCAACTCAGAGGCAATTTCTGAAGGATTGACTGCCTTTTCAAAACGAATTTGGTATGACCGTCCTCCAATGAAATCCACTCCTTGCTGCAATCCTGTTGTGAACAGGGAGAAGGCACACACAACCAACAAAATACCTGAAACCACGTAGGCAATCTTTCTTTTCGATAAGAAGTCGATATGAAGGTTTTTGAAAAGACCTTTGGTCATGGTTGTAGAGAAATCCAAGCGTCGACCCTTTTTGGCTGTATAGGCCTCAATCATCAATCGAGTTACAAAAATGGCCGTGAACAGGGATGTTACAATACCTATCAATAAGGTTGTTGCAAATCCTTTAATGGGTCCTGAACCGAAAACAAAAAGGATAATCGCTGTCAATCCAGTAGTGATATTGGCATCCAAAATGGAAGACAGGGCATTTCCAAAACCATCGGCAATTGCCTGAGCCTTTCCTTTACCTCTGGCCAATTCTTCTTTTATCCTTTCAAAAATAAGTACGTTCGCATCAACCGACATACCTATGGTCAATACGATACCCGCAATACCTGGCAACGTAAGTACTGCACCCAAGCTGGTCAACACCCCAAAAATCAAAAGAATGTTGAATATTAAGGCGATATCTGCAAAAATACCTGCCCTGCCATAATAGAATATCATCCACAACAACACAAAGGCCATAGCGATCATAAAGGATGTAAAGCCGCTATCAATGGCTTCTTGCCCCAAAGATGGTCCAACCACTTCAGATTGAATGATCTCTGCAGATGCGGGAAGTTTCCCTGCCCGTAAAACGTTGGCAATATCCTTGGTTTCGTTTACGGTGAAGGTTCCGGTTATCTCAGAACGTCCCCCTGAAATTGGTCCAGTTGAAACCCCGGGAGCCGTATATACTTTATTATCCAGAACAATGGCAATACCGGTTTGGTTGCTATAGGCATCCCCTGTTAGCTTTTCCCATTCCTTGGCACCTCTGGTGTTCATGGTCATGGTTACCGCAGGCTTATTGTACTGATCGAATGTATCTTGCGCATCCGAAACCACATCCCCACTTATTCTAGGTGTACCATCCCTGTTAGACTTTAGGGCATACAACTCAACTACTTCAGAGTCTTGAGCGGGTCTTTCCCAAAGAAATTTTACAAATTGTATATCGTTGGGCAGAAGTCTTTTTATCTGGGGCATCCTAAGGTAGCCTCCTATTTCTGCTGTATCTGTAACCAAAGCCCTGGCAATGGCATGGCTTCCAGGGTTAGCGGGAATAAGTTTGCCCAGTAACGGATTGGTTTCAGGGGCCATATCCAAAGAATCCTGCGCCACATCAGACAGCAAAGAATCTATTTCGGATTCTGGTTTGGAAATTACTTCTTCCGTTTGCTCTGGTTCCAAGATTTCTTTTAGC
This sequence comes from Bacteroidia bacterium, assembly GCA_030429325.1. Taxonomy (GTDB): domain Bacteria; phylum Bacteroidota; class Bacteroidia; order Flavobacteriales; family Flavobacteriaceae; genus Flagellimonas. The sequence continues at coordinate 2,210 of JAUICT010000294.1, read as the reverse complement.
CTTTCATTGGCATTTACCAAAAAGGCTCCCAAACTCTGGTTGCTCTGTGAGTACGTTTCCCAAAACTCCAATTGGGCAGTACTGGAAAGCAGTTCTTGTGCACGGGCTATATCCCTTGCCCCTGGCAATTCCACCAAAATACGGCCAGAGTTTCCTTCCCTTTGGATGTTGGGCTGGGTAACTCCAAAACCATCGATACGTTCACGAAGTACTTCAAATGCAGAAACAATGGATTCATCAATCTTTCTCCTGATGATAGGCTTCACCTCATCATCGGTCATTTGAAAATTGACATCCTCACTAAGACCCTTATTGGCAAAAATATCTGGAGAGGCCAATTTGGTATCTCCCTTGATATTGTCAAAAGCATCAAAAAATAACTCCAAATAGGTGGCATCACTATTTTTGGAGGCATTGTCGGCATCTGCCAATGCTTTGTTGAAAACCGGGTTTTTGGTATTGTTGGCCAAACCTTTCAAGATGTCCTTTACGGAAATCTGCAGGGTAACGTTGATCCCTCCTTTAAGGTCCAACCCTTTGTTCAGCTCTTTTTTCTTGGCATCATCATAGCTGGTAAAGCCCAAAACAGTGTTGTCACTGATGGAATCCAAATACGATGCCTCTAAAGCTTCACGCTTGGCGACATAATCTTCCTCAGCTTCCGAAATTTGGCTAACGGCGTAAGCCTCAGCATCCTTTTCCAACTTACTTGTAATAAAAGTAAAGGATAGCTGATAGACGCTCACCAAGCCAAAAAGGATCGCGAAAAGCCTTATAAGTCCTTTATTCTGCATGGATTATTAAATTTTTAGAAGTTTTCTTAAACAGCGTGCAAATATATCATTTCCGATAAGATTTGCCAATAGAAATTGATGGAATTGCAATTCTACTTTACCGTTACGCCATAAAAACAAAAAATGTCATTTTGAACCGGAGGCGAAATCCTAGATTCATTTCTGGGAAATCCACCACTCTTTTGGCTCAAAATGACACTTTATATGGTATCCAGACCTAAGTTACAGCTGAAGCAGTCCGTTGGTCTTTTTAACGCCTTCCGCACTTTCCTGCATCTTGGCTTTTTCGGCATCGCTGAGCTCTATCTCAACAATTTTCTCTATTCCGTTCTTACCCAATAGTACAGGAACTCCGATACAGATATCGTCCAAGCCGTATTCTCCTTCCAAAAGTGTTGAGCATGGGTACATTTTCTTTTGATCGCAAGCTATGGCCTGTACCAATCCGGAAACTGCGGCTCCCGGTGCATACCATGCACTGGTTCCCAACAACTTGGTCAACGTGGCACCACCAACTTTGGTCTCTTCCACGACCCATTGCATTTTGTCTTCAGAAAGGAACTCCGATACTTTTACACTGTTTCTGGTAGCATGGCCAATTAAAGGTACCATACCCACATCACTGTGCCCACCGATTACCATACCATCCACATCTGAAATTGGCGCTTCCAAAGCTTCGGCCAGTCTATACTTGAAACGGGCACTATCCAAAGCTCCTCCCATACCAATGATCCTGTTCTTTGGAAGGCCTGTAGCCTTGTGTACCAAATAGGTCATGGTATCCATTGGGTTACTTACCACAATGATGATGGTATTGGGGGAATGCTCCAAAAGGCTAGTGGCAACAGTCTTAACGATTCCTGCATTGATTCCTATAAGTTCTTCACGGGTCATTCCAGGTTTACGTGGAATTCCAGAGGTGATTACCGCAATATCACTACCTGCTGTTTTGGAATAATCATTGGTGGTTCCGGTAATTTTCGTGTCAAAACCGTTCAACGATGCCGTCTGCATCAAATCCATGGCTTTTCCTTCGGCATACCCCTCTTTAATATCCAACAAAACAACTTCAGATGCAAAATCCTTCATTGCAATATACTCCGCACAGCTTGCTCCCACTGCGCCTGCTCCAACTACGGTAACTTTCATGTTTATAGGTTTAAATTTTAATCGCTCAAAAATAAGGCATTTAGGTCAGAAAAAAACTGACTTTCCACAGTTTTAATGTCTTAAACTCCAACTCGTAACACAAACGTAAAATTTCGCATACTTGTTAACAAAATATGCAGTTCATCGAAGATTTACCCTAAAATGAATTTTGCAGCTTCTCTTGATGCAATACTTTCCTACAGATCTACGTTCTAATAGTCCCAAAATCTGTTTTAACCTACTTGACCTATGAAGAAGCTCTTTTCA
>JAUICT010000293.1 GCA_030429325.1 Bacteroidia bacterium | reverse complement strand
TTATTGAACTCGATGATCTTGAATTCAGCTTCTTCACCTTTCACAAGTTTCTTACCATCTTCTTTCTCCAAGTGTCTTGATGGAACAAATCCAACAATATCCTCATTGAAGTCAATGGTAGCTCCTTTATCCACAATCTCTGCAATGGCAGCTTTGTGAACTGTACCTTCAGCAAACTCCTCGGAGTATTTGTCCCAAGGGTTTTCTGTGGTCTGCTTGTGACCTAGGCTCAACTTACGGCCTTCAACATCCAATTCCAAAACTTCCACTTCCAAGGTATCGCCTACGGTAACAAACTCGGATGGGTGCTTGATCTTTTTGGTCCAAGAAAGGTCGGAGATATAGATAAGTCCATCGATACCTTCTTCCATTTCCACGAATACACCAAAGTTGGTAAAGTTCCTTACAATTCCTTTGTGCTTGGAACCTACAGGATATTTGGAGGTGATATCGGTCCATGGGTCTGGAGTCAATTGCTTGATACCCAAAGACATTTTGCGATCTTCACGGTCCAAGGTAAGTACAACAGCCTCAACCTCATCACCAACGTTTACGAAATCCTGGGCAGAACGCAAGTGCGTAGACCAAGACATTTCAGAAACGTGGATCAATCCTTCCACACCTTCGGCCACTTCGATAAAGGCACCGTAATCAGCGATCACAACAACTTTACCTTTTACTTTGTCACCTACTTTGATCTCATCACCTAGGGCATCCCATGGGTGTTTCTCCAATTGTTTAAGACCCAATTGGATTCTTGATTTGTTATCATCGAAGTCAAGGATAACCACGTTCAATTTCTGATCCAACTCCACAACTTCGTTGGGGTGGTTGATACGGCTCCAAGAAAGGTCGGTAATGTGAATCAATCCATCTACACCTCCAAGGTCGATAAATACCCCGTAAGACGTGATGTTTTTCACTACACCTTCCAATACTTGGCCTTTTTCCAATTGACCGATGATCTCTTTTTTCTGTTCTTCGATATCCGCTTCGATCAAGGCTTTGTGCGAAACCACTACGTTCTTGAACTCGTGGTTGATCTTCACTACCTTGAACTCCATGGTCTTACCTACATACTGATCGTAGTCACGGATAGGCTTCACATCGATTTGTGAACCGGGCAAGAACGCCTCAATTCCAAAAACGTCAACGATCATACCTCCTTTGGTACGACATTTAACAAAACCGGTAACGATTTCTTCTTTGTCATGGGCCGCATTTACGCGATCCCAAGCCATGATAGTCCTGGCCTTTCTGTGTGAAAGTACCAATTGACCTGTCTTGTCCTCACGGATGTCTATTAGGACCTCAACTTTGTCACCTACTTTTAGGTCTGGGTTGTAACGGAACTCGTTCAATGAGATAACACCTTCAGACTTCGCATTGATGTCGATGATGGCCTCGCGATCGGTCATGTGGACCACGGTTCCCTCTACAACTTCCTCATCTGCGGTGTCCACAAAGTTCTCCTCAACCAAAGTTTCAAATTCCTTGAGCTTTTTGTCGTCTACGCGCTCAATTCCTTCTTCGTACTTGTCCCAATCAAAATTCTCAAGGTACTCCTTAGGGTCCTGTTGGGTCTGAACTTCTTCTTTTACTTCTGGTGCCACGGTAGTTTCTTCTACTGCAGCGCTTGTTTTTTCTTCAGCCATGTGCTGATTTAAATTTGTATTCCACGTTTTACAAGAGCGGGGCGATTCCGTGAAAGTGATTTATACTTTTTTCTTAATTCCTTTTATCTCCTGATATTCGCCAAAAAGGAGTGCAAAATTACAATTAATCTTTTGATTTACAAAGTATCCGGGCCAAAGGTTTGTCCTAAAAAAGTATTACAAAAATTTAATGGTAAAATGTTGGCATAATGGTTATCTTGAAACCTCTAATTGTTAACTAAAAAAAATACCATTATGAGTGTAAAAGCAAAGTACCAACCGGTTTTGGACCTTGGTCTTAAATTGGGCATCAAGGACGGTGATGTTTCTGAGGAAAACGGTATCCTTAAAATAAAGGGAATGGCCGGCACACAGTATGAAAAAAACGTCCTTTGGGATAAAATAAAAGAGATCGGTGGGGAGAAACCTTCCGATATCAAGGCCAATATCACTGTGGAGGATGATTCCGTATACCACAGACATACGGTAAAGAGCGGGGAATCCTTGAGCAAGATCGCCAAGCATTATTATGGCGACCCCATGAAGTACACCAAAATTTTTGATGCGAACACCAATATTTTAAAAAATCCGGATGTGATCCATCCCGATCAGGTGTTGGTCATCCCGAATTTGTAGAACAAGTGTCAGTTGGAGCGTAGTCGAGGACAAATTCGCATCTCGACAGCTCCTTCGACTGCCTGCCCGTCCGGCAGGCGGGCGATCAGGATGACATCTCGATGTGACAATACAGTAGCAAAGGCGCCCAAGGGCGTCTTTTTTTATTTAATTTAGTGAATGAATATGCGTGTGCACATCTACACTGGAATTTTAATCGGAAAAACCTAAATTCACGTATAGGTAGAACCTGAAAATCCGCAGAATGGAAGAAATTAAAAAGTTCATTGACAACATTCATCCAATGAGCGATTCTGATTGGGGCTTTTTTTCTTCAAAACTTCATCAGGTAAAATTAAGCAAGAACTCAACCCTAATAAAAACTGGGGTGATAGAGAATTATCTATCCTTTATTTCCGAAGGAATCGTGAGATTTTATATTCCACAAGAAGAAAGTGAATTAACCTTTGGGTTTCTATTTAAAAACGAATTTGTAACTGCTTATGATTCCTTTATCACCCAAACCCCGTCTCGCTATCAAATAGAAACGCTGACAAACGTAACTTTGTGGCGAATATCATTCAGAGACCTTCAAGAGGTTTATAGAGAAACCAAAAGCGGAAATTTAATTGGACGAAGAATGGCGGAGAACATGTACTTAATAAAATCGAAAAGAGAGATCTCCTTACTAAACAAAACTGCAGAAGAACGTTATTTGGACTTGTTCCAGGAACGTCCAAAATTGGTGAAACAAATCCCATTAAAATATATTGCCTCTTATATTGGTGTTACTCCGCAAGCCTTAAGCAGGATACGCAAACGAATTACTTAACTTGGGTTCATTGTCAGCTCTAAAATCATTTATGAATTTTGTAAGTGAAATAAAAGAAGACAATATGAAACCATTAATAGTACTTATATTAAGCTATGTCATTGCAATTTTCCTGATAAAAATTGCTAATAAGGAATATGATTTCGGTTTATCTGCAAGAGTAGCAATGTCCTTAATGTTATGCTTTACTGCTATTGGACATTTCGCATTTACCAAAGGAATGTCTATGATGATACCACAATTTCTTCCATTCAAAACAAATCTTGTTTATCTCACAGGGCTTTTTGAAATTCTTTTAGCTGTTGGCTTGCTTATTCCAAAATTAAAGGTGATTAGTGGATGGACTCTGATTATTTTCTTACTATTGATGCTACCTGTGAACATACATGCTTCAATTCATAATGTTGACTATCAAAAAGGGACATTAGACGGAAAAGGTCTTTCCTATCTATGGTTTAGAATTCCATTACAATTTCTGTTCATTGTTTGGACCTATATTAGCTCAATCCGAAATTTTTAGGAAACGAGCCTAATTCCAATAATTTCTTAATTAAAAATCCCATAAAGTCTATGTTTAACTGAGCACTATCTCTCCTCACAACTGGCAATGCACCAAATCCAATACCAACAAGCACTATTCCAGAAACCATCTTTACCCCTCCTTCGCAATCACCCGTTGGGAAAAGTCGTAAATACGTTCAAACTGTTCTTCCAAGCCCATATCGCTGTTGTCAAACTCAATGGCATCCTTGGCCTTTTGCAATGGGGATATACTCCGGGTAGAGTCTATCCGATCCCGTTCCTGTACGTTTTTCAACACCTCTTCAAAGGTTACCTGCTCCCCCTTGTCCAACAATTCCTTGTAGCGCCGGGTAGCCCTGATCTCTGGGGAGGCGGTCATAAACAATTTTAGTTCGGCATCTGGGAACACCACGGTACCAATA
>JAUICT010000292.1 GCA_030429325.1 Bacteroidia bacterium | reverse complement strand
CCGTTTTTCCCACTTCTGTTGAAATTCCTGTTATAAATAGTTTCATCATTTTTTGGGTCTTGTGATAAAGTTACACTGCATGCATCTGTACTTGGCCGACTCAAAAAATGGAAAAAGCTTAAGAAACAATCCTTTACGGGAATAATATTTCTCAGACTTGGTGGCCTTACAGTTGGGACATACAATCAGATTGCCTTCTTTATCCCTTGCATAACTTTTAATCTCTTCATAAACCTTCAAGGCCTCGTCTTTTTGCGATTTGTACACCTGCAAACGAATACGGGAGTAGCTAGTGGCCGTGTGATAATTTAGATTCTCCTCCCATATAAAAGCAGGAATCCCTTCAGATTCAAGTTTTGCTTTGGCAATTTGGGCGTCTGACTCCAGAAAAAACAAGTCAAGTGTGTAAAATTCCTTTTTCACTGGGTTATAAATTGTACCAAATGCAAAACTCGGGAAATTTCTTCTTTTGTGTTGTAGGTATGCAAACAAAACCGCAATCGTTCACTCCCCTGTTTTACCGTTGGGGAAAGAATGGGTTTTACATCAAAGCCTTCTTCCTGTAACTTGGTCGCCAATGCTTTCACCTTTTCATTTCCCTTCACCAAGGCACATTGGATGGCGGAATCGCTCTCAATAAAACTATCCGTTAAGCCTAACAGCCGTATCTGCTCTTTAAAGTATTGGATATTCTTGAACAATCTCTTCAAAAGTTCGTTCCCACTACTCCCTAAATATTGGTATGAAGCCAAAATAGTGGCCACAGAGTGTGGTGGCAGTGCAGTGGTATAAATAAAGCTTCGAGAAAAGTTGACCAAATATTTCTTGAGGTCGATAGAACCCAATATGGCCGCTCCATGACATCCCATGGCCTTTCCAAAAGTGATGATTCGGGCGAAAACGAGTTCCTCAAGTCCTAGTTGACAAACCAAGTCTCTTCCCTCACCAAATATTCCCGTGGCATGGGCTTCATCAACCACCAAAAAACAGTTTTCATCAATACAAAACTCGGCCAACGCCTTTAAATTGGGCGAATCCCCATCCATGGAAAACACCGATTCAGTTACAACATAAATGGCATTCTCGGTGCCCAACGGTGTTCTAATCGAGCTTAGTTTCTCCCTCAAACTACTAAGATCATTATGCGAGAACTTGTAGCTTTTTGCATGCCCCATTTGAATACCATCACGGATACTGGCATGAATCAATTCGTCATACAAAACAAAATCGCCACGTTGGGGAACAGAGGAGAAAAACCCAATATTGGCATCGTACCCCGAGTTGAACACCAAAGCCGCTTCAGACCGATGATGTTTGCCTAGAAAATCTTCCAAATCCCTATAGAGTTGATGGTTCCCCGTCAGCAGTCTGGAACCTGTTGCCCCATTCTTGCAAGGTGTACTTTCCATGATTTCTGAAGTCATTTGCAACAACTCCCGACTTTGGGCCAGACCAAGATAATTGTTCGAGGAAAAATCGACCAGATCATTGCTCAATGGCAATTCCCGTAAGGAATTATCACCCACGCGTTCGGCAAGTTTGGATTGTAGTTTTCTCGGTAATCTCCCCATAGCACAAATGTAGTACTTACTGTTTTTAAACAGTATATTCGTTTTCACTAAACCTTTTGAAAATGAAATTTGTTCTTTTCCTTTTTGCCACAATTTTTGGTTGGTTGTCCATGATGGCTCAGACCAACACCTATTCCATTTCGTTTGAGAATGCCGTGCATCATGAGGCATCTGTAAAGGCCACTTTTCCCAATTTGAAGATGGACACGATTTCCTTTCGGATGAGCCGTACATCTCCGGGAAGGTATGCTTTGCATGAATTTGCCAAAAATGTTTACGGGTTTAAAGCTTTTGATAGCAAGGGTAGGGAATTGGCCGTACACCGTCCCAATCCATACGAATGGCACGTAAGTGGGCACGATGGTTTGGTTCAGGTCAAGTATACTTTGTTTGCCAACCGCGGTGATGGAACTTATGCACAAATTGATGAAACCCACGCCCATTTAAACATCCCGGCGACTTTTATGTACGCTTCATCTTTGAGTGACCGTAAAATAGAGGTAACATTTAATGTTCGTGAAGATTTAAACTGGAAAGTAGCCACTCAATTGCCCTTGGTTTCGGGCACCACCTACATGGCGCCAAACCTTTACTACTTTATGGACAGTCCTACCGAAATCAGTGATTTTACCTTAAGATCGTTTCAGGTTGACGGACAGACCATACGACTAGCGCTACATCATAATGGCTCCGAAAATGAGGCCGACACCTATTTTGAAAAGGTGAAAAAAGTGGTCTTGGAACAGCAAACTGTTTTTGGTGAGCTTCCCACTTTTGATTATGGCACCTATACCTTTTTGGCTTGTTACATTCCCAATGCCTCTGGCGATGGTATGGAGCATCGAAATTCTACCATTTTAACCAGTACGCGCAGTTTGGCCAATGGAGGAATGGAGCGTAATATTGGTACGGTATCCCATGAGTTTTTCCATGCGTGGAACGTGGAACGGATACGGCCCAAATCTTTGGAGCCATTTGATTTTGAGGCAGCAGACATGAGTGGTGCGCTTTGGTTTGCCGAAGGCTTTACCAGCTACTACACCAATCTCATCTTGTGCCGGGCTGGACTTATATCTCCAAAAGAATACGTGGAGGGCATTACCGGCACCTTTAATTATGTATGGAACTCACCCGCCCGACAATTTTTTAATCCCATAGAAATGAGCTATCAGGCTCCCTTTGTGGACGCCGCCACTTCCGTTGACCCCGTAAACAGGGAAAACACTTTTATTTCTTATTATTCTTATGGCAGTGTTCTGGGGCTGGCACTAGATCTTTCATTACGGCAAAATGGGCTTACCTTGGATGATTTTATGAAGTCGGTTTGGAACAAGTATGGAAAACCTGAAGTGCCCTACACTATAGAAAACCTTCATGATGCCCTAAACGAATTTGCCGGCAAAACTTTTGGGGATGATTTTTTCAATAATTTCATCTATAATAGTGGCATGCCCGATTATGTTTCTTTGTTCAATACTGTTGGTGTGCAAGTGCAGCAACCCAAGACCGAACCCTATTTTGGAGCTTATGTTTCCATGAGTCCAGATAATTCAGGATATAAAATATTGAGAAACCCCATAATAGGTAGCCCTGCCTACCTCGCCGGATTGGACAATGGCGATGTAATTCTCAACATCAACGGCATTTCTTTTTCTGAAGACCAAGATTTCACAGATTATCTTAGACAATTTAATATGGGAGATTCCCTAAAGGTGAACTATGCCCGTTATGGGGTGCAAAAAATGGCCTCACTGACTTTAAGCCCCAATCCTGATTATACCATCAACCTTATGGAAGATGGGGAGCAAATTCCATCAAATTCAATGCTCCAACAAAGAAAAAGTTGGCTTAAACACGACTAAGTGATCTACTATAAACAGGCAAGTTCCCAAAAAGAATTGGAGCAGATTCTTTCTCTCCAACAAAAAAACTTGGCCAAAAGCCTAACTACGGAGGAGCTGGAAAACGAAGGCTTTCTCACGGTGGAACATTCCATGGAAATCCTACAGGCCATGAATGATGAATGTGGACATATTATTGCTTTGGAAGACGGTAAAGTTATTGGTTATGCGCTTTGCATGCACCCCAAATTTGTCGATTCCATTGAAGTTTTAAAACCCATGTTTGCTGAAATCAATAAAGCAGTGGCCGGCAAAACCAATTATATGGTCATGGGGCAAATCTGTGTTTCCAAAAGCCATAGGGGCAAAGGTGTTTTTAGAAACCTATACTTGACCATGAAAAACAAACTGCCCGAAGGTTTTGACACCATCATTACTGAAGTGGATGGTAAAAACAAGCGTTCTTTGACAGCACATGCCGCCGTTGGTTTTGAAACACTAAAAATTTATACCTCCGGGGGTAAAGAATGGCATTTGATTGAGCTGAAATAAAAAAAGCCGCCCAATTGGGCGGCTTTTTTTATTGTATTTATTCTTGTTTTTAATCTGCAAGAACAATGACTTTATTATTCTTCATTTCAACAGTT
>JAUICT010000291.1 GCA_030429325.1 Bacteroidia bacterium | reverse complement strand
GGTTTCACCGGTATTTATGCAATAGATGGAGGATTGACCCTGGATGCGAGGACCCAAGATGCAAACCCCGGCCTGTTGACGATTACCCGCTTTGACCTGGATGAATTCATCGTCTCGGGCACTTTTGAGTTCACGGCCATTAGCGAGCAAGGTGAGGAATACCATATCACCCATGGCCGTTTTGATCTCCGGTTTTAGAACACATAAGAAACTGCTTAAAACCCCAAAACTTAAAATTCAACACTTAAAACTGAAAACTTAAATCTCAACACTTAAAACTTTAAAAGCAGCATACCCCAAATTGTCTAACCCTTAACCTATATATAATGATAACAAGAAAAACAACTCGCACCCATTACCTATTGTCCCTTTGTCTACTGACCATGATATCCTGCAGCAAGGACAGCACCCCCAAAGATCCAGTGGATACCCTCCCGCCCATAACCCAGACCGGCGAGAACACCTTTGCCTGCCTGATTAACGGGAAGCCTTTTTTTTCAAGTTATAAAAGGCGTGCTACTTATTCTGGAAGTTCCATCAGCATTAGTGGTTCGAGACGTGATGATTTTGGATTAAGATCAATTTCTATTCAAGGCTTTGATATAGAGTTGTTGGAAGAAGACATGTATTTATTACAATCTGAAAAAAGCGGAGGTTTCACCGGTATTTATGCAATAGATGGAGGATTGACCCTGGATGCGAGGACCCAAGATGCAAACCCCGGCCTGTTGACGATTACCCGCTTTGACCTGAAGGAGTTCATCGTTTCCGGCACTTTTGAGTTCACGGCCATTAGCGAGCAAGGTGAGGAATACCATATCACCCATGGCCGTTTTGATCTCAAATTTTAATGCCTTGAACCTGCGCTTGAACCTGCGCTTGCACTTGAATTTGATTTTAAACTTGTAGAACATAAAAGCAGCATACCCCAAATTGTCTAACCCTTAACCTATATAAAAAATGAAAAAATTACTAAGTACACTTTCGCTTTTTTCCTGCCTTTGGGCCAGCGCCCAATTGCACATTGATTTTGAAGTGGCCAACCAGACCAATCAAGTATTTGGCCTGCTCAACAAAGACAACATACCCCATAATATGTTATTGGACTATGGCTATGACTTTGTGGACGTGCCCAATTACGACGGGGTGCTTCGGGACAACAATTACGTGGTCCCCTCGGTATACCGTACCCTCTATAACAGTGTGGTGTCCATGCGCACCCAGTTGGCAGTCCCGGAACTCGTAGATCCCGTAAGCTTGGAGCAGAGTTGGAAGACCACGGCCAAGACCGAGGCCAATAAATTGGGGAAAGGGGCCTGGGCCACCGCCGTGGCGGTCAACGGCCTGTACTATCACTATGCCCGCATTCGCGAAGATGCCTTGGAGCAGGGCCTTATCGAGGTGGTGGACGGCAAACAGTACCGGGATGTCTATGAAAACACCCAATGGAAGAACCCCTATGAGACCTTGGAGGTCTTTGCCATGAGCCTGCCCTTTACCCGGGTGGACAATCCTAAGGTGTCCCTCGTGCTGGACGAAGCCGATTGGTACACCAACCAAGCCGTATTGGTCAGTGGTTTTGCGGTGGACTTTGGGGATGGCAGTGGGTTCCAAACACTGCAAATGGGCAAGTCCCTGACCCATGAGTTCAAGGAAGATGGCGACTATGTCTGGACCTTTCGCATAAAATTGACTAATGGCACCTTTAAATACTGCCGTACCCCGGTAAAGGTTACCGGCAAGGCCAAACAACAGACCCTGACCGCCAAAAACACGGACTGCGCAGGAAAAGTACACGAATGGCCTATTAATGCCACCCAAAGTTTTAAGGGCAGCACCGGTTCAGCCACACTACAGGTCATTACTACGGACAAAAGCTGTGACTTGGTCATTCGTAAGCCCTTGATCGTAGTGGAAGGGTTTGATTCCGGTTTGTTGGCGGGGGGCTCAGAATATGGAGATACAGATATTAAAACTTTTTTGGATGATGTTGACTTGTACTCAGATAGTCAAGAACTTAAAAGCTTAATCACAAAGGACACTGAAGAAAGTTTCGACATTATCTACGTCAACTGGGACCATGGTACGGATTGGTTGCAGCGCAATGCCTTTGTATTGGAGGAGGTGATCCGTTGGGTCAATACCATCAAGGAAGACGATGCGGCCCCCAATGTGGTGTTGGGCCAGAGTATGGGTGGGGTTTTGGCCCGCTATGCCCTCCGCAATATGGAAAACCATAACGAGGACCACGATACCAGTCTCTACATTAGCCATGATGCCCCACACCAAGGGGCCCATGTGCCTCCCGGGGCCTTGTATATGGCACGCCATGTAATCAACGAGGTGATTACGTTGCCCATAGGGGATATTTTTGTGTCCTTGGCCAGTGGTTCCTTGCCCGTACATGAGCTTCGGGAATTGATAGACCAACCCGCCGTAAAGCAGTTGTTGGTCAACTATGTGGACCAGAACTACGAAATTGACAATGAGGAACATATGGCTTGGCAGAGCGAGCTCAAGACCATGGGCTACCCACAGCTCACCCAGAATATTGCCTTGGGCAATGGTAGCCATTGTGCACAACCTTATGGAATAACATCAGGCCAAAGCCTTTTTAGGCTCAATGGGTCGGGCTCAACCAGAGCACTAAGTGATGCCATCATGCTTCTTTTTCCGTTTACAGGAGTTTTGTTGGGTGCAGGATTGGGTGATCTTGAGGCGGCCTTATTGGGGTTGTTGCCGGGACAAACCAAACTAAAGACCGATTTTCAAGTATGGGCCGTTCCCGGAGGCGATGACGGTTGGGTGTACAAAGGCTGGATGCAATATGAGAAGAAGTTCCTCTGGGTGGCACCATTGATGCAGACCATTACCAATAAGGCTTTTCCATGGCCGGGAGAGCAGCTCTTGTTATCCAATATGCCCGGTGGGGCCATGCCTTTCATTCATAGAATAAAAGAAGTTGATGATTTCGAAGCCAATTTTTTTGCAACATATAACCTCAATTTGGATATCATCCACGACATCAATTTTATCCCAACTACCAGTGCGTTGGATGTAGGTGGAGGCAATACCACTTTGGAAGAAGCCGATTATCTGCGAATGTACACGGTAGATGCCCAACTCCCTCCTGAACTGACCATTCCTTTTGATAATTTTGCCACCTCCTATGATATTTCAGGGGCCAATGCCCCACATATTTCCTTCAACAGATCCAGCGGGGACTGGTTGGCCAAGGAACTCGAAGACGAAAGTGTACCTTTTGATTGTACTTTTTTGTGTACGTCAGTATCAAAAATAGTGGGTAATGACGTTCTCTGCAATGAAGCACTGTACTATGTAGACGTGCAAGGAAATGCCCAAGTCCATTGGAGTTCCAGCAACCCGGATGTGGCCGCGCCAACCGACCCAAACGCTCTAGCAACCTATTTTACCACACCGCCCAATACCTATAGCGAACAGATTACCATTACAGCGACCATCACTTCCGATGCCTGTGGGGGAGAACCTATTGTTTTGCAGAAGGAGTTGAAAGTTGGAAAACCTTCTGCGCCATCCCATTTATCAGGGCCAGAGGTGGTGCTTACGGGGGCTTTGGTAAATTATACGGGTGGACCTGCAATTGGAGCGGATAGTTACGAATGGTGGTTGCCGTACCCCTATGAGACCGTGGATGAATTCGATTATTTTGGAGATAATTGGCAAATTTCAAGCACAGCAACCGACTATAATTCGGGAAATGTCTTTACAGGGTATGCAAAAAATGAGGGGTATGTCCAGCTCATGGGTGTAAACGATTGTGGAAAAGGTCCCGCCAAAAAAGTCTACGTAAAGCATGCCGGTCCAGATGATGGCCCTGGCGAAGGAGATATCCCTTTACAACAAGACCTTAAGCTAAAATCTAATGATGTTCCTGCAAATAGCTATGAAGGATTGGTGGCGATATACCCCAACGTGGCTTCAGAGGAGGTGAACATTTCCGTTAATTCCACAGTTTTGTCAAACGCCGAAACAGCTCCTCGTATTCTTAGCTTACTGGTTTACGCCCAATCACAACCT
>JAUICT010000290.1 GCA_030429325.1 Bacteroidia bacterium | reverse complement strand
TTTTATATCCTCGACGAACCTACAACTGGCTTGCATTTTGAAGACATCCGGGTGCTTATGGAAGTACTCAACCAATTGGTGGACAAAGGAAACACTATTCTGGTCATTGAGCATAATATGGATGTGATTAAAATGATGGACCATATTATTGATATTGGCTATGAAGGTGGCCGTGGGGGTGGAATGGTCGTAGCTACTGGTACTCCCGAGGAAGTGGCCAAGGATACGAAAAGCTATACGGCAAAGTTTTTGAAGAAAGAATTGGAGAATACAAAACAGAAAATTGCAAAGGCAGTTTAAATCATAATTATGCAGATGCGAAAAGAACAACATACCAAAGGATGGAATGAGATAAAGACAAACGACTCATGGGCCATATTCAAGATTATGGGTGAATTTGTCAATGGATTTGAGAAAATGAGCCAGATAGGTCCCTGTGTATCCATATTTGGTTCTGCTAGAATTCGTCCGGGACAACCCTATTACGAATTAGCCGTTAGGATATCCCAAAAAGTAGCTGAAGCAGGCTATGGTATCATTACAGGAGGTGGTCCCGGCATTATGGAAGCTGGTAACAAAGGTGCCAATATGGCCGGAGGAACTTCCGTGGGGTTGAATATTGACCTGCCCTTTGAACAGCATGACAATCCGTTTATAGATGATGACAAATCTTTAGACTTTGATTATTTCTTCGTACGAAAGGTAATGTTCGTGAAATACTCCCAAGGGTTTGTGGTAATGCCTGGAGGTTTTGGTACATTGGATGAGCTCTTTGAGGCCATCACCCTGATACAGACGCATAAAATTCAGAAGTTTCCCATTATTTTGGTGGGCACCGAGTTTTGGAAAGGATTACTGGAGTGGATCAAAAATACTATGCTTGAAGCGGGTAACATAAGTCCAACCGATTTAGATCTAATCCGACTAGTGGATACGGAGGAAGAAGTGGTTGAAATCATTGATGCATTTTACAGAGGGCATGATCTCAGCCCGAACTTCTAAAAACTTCTTTATTGACTGCGCATTTCTCTTTAGTTCGGATTTCTTTGCTGTTTTTTACGGTATGCTCCTCTCTGTGGGGACAACACACCAATGAAATCACTGCAATTCTGGACCATGAATCCCAACAAATACAGGTGCGACAGGGATTCACCTACGTAAATGCGTCCCAAAATGGGCTATCTACCCTCTACTTTAACGATTGGAACCACGCCTATGCCAACAAGAATACCGCATTGGCCAAACGATTCGCAGAGGAATTCAACCGTAGCCTACACTTGGCCAAGGACAAGGAGCGAGGATATACCGAAATAAAAACCATAGTCGGAAATGATTATTCTGGATTGGACTGGGAGCGTGTTGAAAACAGAGATATAATTGCCGTTAAACTAGAACAAGTTCTAGAGCCCGGACAATCTATTCAGTTGTTTTTCACCTATATTGTTCATCTACCCAGTGCCAAGTTCACCACCTACGGATATACTGGTCAGGGGTACAACCTCAAGGATTGGTATCTCACTCCAGCAGTTTTTAACGAAGGATGGCTTTTGTATGACAATGTAAACTTGGATGACCTGTATACCGATGTCACCAATACCTCCATCAATCTAAAATATCCTGACAAACTGTTTTTGGCCACGAATTACGATGAGTCCAATACTACCAAGTTTCCTGGGGGACAATATGTAACGCTTGTTGGAAAAAACCGGAAAAGCTGTGAAATCATTTTGAGTCCTTTCAAGAGATTTACCAAACATGTTACCGGTCATCTAACTGTTACTTCGGACTTGGAGTCCAACAAGTATGATGAGATATCCCAGGGTATATCAATAAACAAAGTGTCTCAATTTCTGGAAGAAAATTTAGGGGAATATCCGCATGACAATCTGCTGGTAAGTGAGTTTGCCTATAACAAGGCCCCTTTGTATGGCATTAATCAACTTCCCTCCTTTATAAGGCCGTATGATGAACGCTTTCAGTTTGAAATGAAGTTTCTGAAGACTGCCATCAATAGTTTCCTGAAAGAAACCCTGTTTCTTGACCCAAGGCAGGAACGTTGGGTGAGCGATGCCATCGCCTATTATCTGATGATCAAATATGTGGAAGACCATTATCCCAAGCAGAAATTGGCCGGTAAACTATCCAAGATTTGGGGGATTAAAGGCTTCCATTTGGCACAAATGGATTTTAACGAACAATACGCTTTGTTGAGCATGTTACCTGTCCGGAAGAATATTGACCAAGCACTGACTGTCCGCAATGATTCCTTGATCAAGTTCAACCAGAAAATCGCCAATGGGTACAAGGCGGGATTGGGCATGTCTTACCTTTCCGAATATTTAGGAGACAAAAAGGTAGACAGTAGCATCATCGAGTTCTACAAAAACCATCGTTTAACGCCCAAAGTAAATGCTTTGGATTTTAGAAAAACCTTGGAGCAGTTTGCTGATAAGGATATTCAATGGTTCTTTGATGAGTATGTAGCTACGGATAAAAAGATTGATTTTAAAATCAAGAACATAAACAAGACCGAGGATTCCATTACTTTGGTCCTGAAAAACAAAAGAGGCACCAACGTGCCCATTTCGCTATTTGGCCTTCAAAAGGATTCTGTGGTTTCCCAGTATTGGTTCACGGATATCGATACTACCAAGACCGTGACCATACCCAGGAATGGGGAAGATCGGATGGTGCTCAACTATGACCAAAAGATTCCGGAGTTCAATCAACGTGACAATTGGAAAACCCTCAACGGTTTTTTCTCAAGCAACAAAAAACTAAAATTCCAATTTTTCAAGGATACCGAAGACCCTTATTACAACCAAGTCTTCTATGTGCCCATTGCCAACTTCAATATTTATGATGGTATAACGCCGGGAATGCGCATCTACAACAAGACCTTTTTGGAACGCCCCTTTCAATACGACATTTCGCCCACCTATTCATTTTTGGAACGAACCCTTGTGGGCAAAGCTACCTTGCACTACAGAAAATATCACAAGAAAACAGGGCTATATGTTACCAATTATTCCATTGCAGGTTCTACTTCGCATTTTCAGGTCAACTCCCGCTTTTCAACACTTACCCCGGCTGTGAGCTTTGGGTGGCGGCCCAATGATTTGCTGTCCAACCGTAGACAAAGTCTACTTTTTAGATATCGAAACGTTTTTAGAAGTATCGATGATAATATTGCCGACCAAATCGACACCGATCCAGACTATAGTGTAATGAATGTTCGCTTCATAGATGTGGACAACAATATCCTAAATTATAATTCATGGTTTTTGGATGCACAACATTCCAGTGATTTTACCAAACTCGCTTTTGAAATTGAATACCGCAAACTATTCCAAAGTAACCGACAGCTGAACCTTAGACTATATGCCGGTAAGTTTTTACGCAACAAAACCGATTCCGATTTTTTTAGTTTTGCCTTGGATCGCCCCACCGATTACATGTTCGACCTAAGTTATTTGGGACGATCGGAAAGTTCTGGGCTTTACAGTCAACAAATTATTATTTCCGAAGGTGGTTTTAAATCAAAACTTGAGAATCCCTTTGCCAACGATTGGATGATCACCACCAATGCCAGTACTAATATTTGGCGATGGATTGAGGCTTACGGGGATGTTGGCTATCTTAAAAATAAGGGCGAAGATGCCCGCTTCGTATATGATTCTGGTATAAGGCTCAATCTGGTTACCGATTATTTTGAACTATATTTTCCTGTTTATTCCAATAGAGGGTGGGAAATTGCCCAGAATAATTACGAAGAACGCATTCGTTTTGTGGTAACTATCAGCCCAAAGACGCTCGTAGGACTCTTTACCCGAAAATGGTTTTAATATTGCCATATCCCTAAAAAATACCCTTCAAACAAATATCAATTTCAGGATATCTTTGTTTTTTGAGCATATTTTTATCGAATTGTCATTTTATTAACAAGGGTTCATGTTGCCGTTTTGAATGTATTTTAGTACTTTCGCAGAAATCTTAGACCGTCCATGAAACCCGATCCAAGTACAAGCAACGATATTTCCTTTGATGACTTTCAATCCCAAATCCTCC
>JAUICT010000289.1 GCA_030429325.1 Bacteroidia bacterium | reverse complement strand
GGACGGGTTGTCCAATTTGGTGAGCAAATTGGCCAAGACCAAGGAAATGATTATCGCATTCACCGATAGTAAAATATTCGCTTTGGTATCTGCAATATCGCTCAGTTTTAAATGATTTTTTAAGGTAACGCGGTATAGGGTCTGCACACTCCTGTCCGGACTTTCCTGTTTGTATTTGGCTTTGAGCGCTTCCTTTTTGGCAATGTCCTTTTCGGTTTTTTTCTCCTTTACCAACTGTTTCAGGTTACGTTCCTTGCCTTCTGTCCAATTCTCTTTGGCATAATCAGTATAAAAAACGTGCTCATTCCGGAACACTTTAATGTTAATGTCTCGCCATTCTTTTGGGGAATAATCGGCCACGCCAAGCTCTTTTAGTTCCATTCTCAAAAAATCGGTGGTTTCCCAATAGCTTTTTTTGGCAAAATGGGAAGAATCGGCATCTCGGATTATCTGTTCGGATAAGTTCTGGGGTTCATGGTGTCTTTCGGTGGCCATGATTAAACTACAGACTTTATCAATGTCAGCGGTGGGATAGCCATTTTCCTTTAAAAAATCCGTGGCAATCTTGCATCCGGCTTTTTCATGGCTTTCACGACCATGAACATAACCTGTGTCATGTAGCCATGCTGTTAAAAGCAATTTTTCCTCCTCCTCCTTGTCCAAACCATAGAAATTGAGCAATTCTTTAGTACTTTTAACTACACGTTGGGTATGTCGTAGGTTGTGATACAAAAACCTTGGATCAAGCTCATTTTTTAAAAGTTCCGAAGCAAAATGTTCAGCTTTTTCTACTATTTCCGACATAACTAATAGTTTGATCACCCAAAGTACAAAATTTTGGATTCAACCTCATGGACATGAAGAAACATTACGTGCTTGCAAGCTTGCTCATCTTGGCGTACGGATGCGCCACATATGAAGCAAAATATGAAGCCCCAGCTAATTCTGTTGTGGCCTCTAACAAGGAAGTGGGGCACACGTTTTATTTAATTGGAGATGCAGGGGAGTCACCACTTGGGGACATGAACCCTACCTTAAAGCGGTTTAAGTCCGTTTTGGATAAAGCCAACCCCAATAGTACAGTACTTTTCTTGGGCGACAATATTTATCCTGCAGGATTCCCGGATAAGGACGATGACCCAAATGGCCATGAGTTGGCAAAGAATCATTTGGACGCGCAATTGGCTACGGTAAAATCGTTTCAAGGTAGGACCCTCTTCATCCCCGGAAATCATGATTGGTATAGTAAGGGTTTAAAGGGTCTGGAACGGGAAGAGGAATACATCCAAAGAGCTTTGGACAGCAAAGATGTTTTCCTGCCAGACAATGGATGTCCCATTGAAAAAGTTGAAATAAGCAATGGGATAATGGTCATTGCCATAGATACGGAATGGTACTTGACCGATTGGGACAAGCATCCCACGATGAACGATAAGTGCGAGATAAAGAACCGTTCAAGATTTTTGGAGGAACTGGAAAGCCTGATCAAGAAAAATCTCGATAAGACCATTGTTATTGCTCTGCATCACCCCATGTTTACCTACGGTTCCCATGGTGGCCAATTTTCTGCCAAAGAGCATCTAAATCCCTCTGGCGGAAGCTTCCCATTTCCCGTTTTGGGCACAATGGCCAATGTTTTGCGTAGGACCTCGGGCGCATCCATCACAGATTTGTCCAACAAAAAATACAATGAACTAAAAAAGAGGATCATCACACTTTCCCAGTATTCCGAAAAGGTAATATTTGTATCGGGCCATGAGCATACCCTTCAATATATTGAAGAATTTGGAAAACCGCAGATTGTTAGTGGTTCTGGAGCAAAGGAAGGAGCTACGCGCTTACGCAATGGCAGTAAGTTTTCCACTGGGAAGAACGGATATGCCATTCTCAAGGTGTACAAGGACGGCTCAAGTAGTGTAAGTTTTTTTGGTGCGGATAAAAGGTCAGAAGAGTTGTTGTACCAGACCCAAGTACTGCCCGCAGACCGATCTACAAAAAGCGTATCCATGCCGGCGGATTTTCCCTCTTTTATGGAGGCATCTGTGTATACTGAAGAAGAAATTGACAAAAGTGGCTTTCATAAATTTTTGTGGGGAGAACGCTACCGAAAGTATTACGCAACCAAGGTAAAAGCGCCAACGGTTAGGTTAGATACGCTTTTCGGGGGCTTAAAAGTAGTTCGTAAAGGAGGGGGTAACCAGTCCAATTCCTTACGATTGGAAGACGATCAAGGTAGACAGTATGTTATGCGTGGTCTCCGTAAAAGTGCAGAACGCTATCTACAGGCCATAGCGTTTCAAGAGCAGTACATTATAGGTCAATTTGAAGATACTTTTACCGAGGACTTACTTTTAGATCTATATACTGGGGCGCACCCTTACGCACCATTTACCATTGGTAAATTATCTGATGCTGTGGGTCTTTACCATACCAATCCAAAATTGTACTATGTGCCGAAACAATCCGTTTTGGGAGGCTTTAATTCGGATTTTGGTGATGGGCTTTACATGATAGAGGAACACGTTTCCGATGAGCATGATGATCTTGAGAGCTTTGGTAGGACCAAAAAAATTGAAAGCACTTATGATTTAATGAATAAGCTAAGGGAAGATGAAGAATATCGTATAGACCAGAAGGAGTATATAAAAGCTCGTTTGTTCGATATTCTCATTGGAGATTGGGACCGACACGTAGATCAGTGGCGATGGGCGGAATTTAGAGAGGGAGACTACAAAGTTTTTAAACCCATACCGAGGGATAGGGATCAAGCATTTTCCCGATGGGGCGATGGATTGGTCATGGGATTTGGTTCAAGAGCAGTTCCAGGACTTCAAATTTTTGAAGGGTTTCAAAAAGAAATAAGGAGTGTAAGGGGCTTTACCTCATCTCCAAGGACTTTTGCATTGGATATGGCCCTTTTATCCGCATCTGATCTAAATCTTTGGATAGAACAGGCCCAATTCATCCAAAAGAATATTGATGAAAGTGTCATTGACAATGCTTTTATGGATTTTCCCGAAGAGGTCAGGGATGAATCCCTGATGAAAATGAAGGACATCTTACTGGCCCGAAAACGAAACCTTGTGGAAACAGCCAAGGAATACTTTTCCGTACTCAATAAGTATAGTGTGGTCATAGGAACGGACAAGGATGATCATTTTAATGTTACATCCATGCCCAATGGTTTTGTTGAGGTGCGTGCCCATCGAATAAAAGGAGGGGAAAGGAAAGATTTGTTTTTTGAAAATGTATATGACCCTACCTTCACAAAGGAAATCTGGATATACGGCTTGGACGACGATGATGTTTTTGATGTAAATACTCCGACTTCCAAAATAAAGGTAAGGATTGTTGGAGGTCAGAATAATGATGTTTACAAGATTTCCGAAGACTCCAAAAAAATACACACTTATGATTTTAAGGCCAAGAAGAATACGTATGATGAGGCCTTCGGGGGAACCGTCCATCAACTGAACGACTACGAGACCAATACGTATGATTTTTTAAAGGTAAAGGCCAGCAATAATCAGATTTTGCCCACTTTAGGGTTTAATCCAGATGACGGGTTCCGGATTGGTTTTACCAATACCTATACCTTTAATGGGTTTAAGCAGAACCCTTTTACGCAGCAGCATATAGTAAACGCGGCCTATTATTTTGCCACAAACGGTTTTGATATGGGCTATACAGGTGAATTTGCGAACGTTTTCAACAAGGTGAACCTCGAAATGAAAATACGGTTTACCAGCCCTAATTTTACCCTTAACTTTTTTGGTTTTGGCAATGAAACCGAAAATAACGATGATGAGGAACCTTTGGGCTTGGACTACAATAGGGTAAAACTGCGAACCTTGCGACTTAATCCTTCTTTGGTTTGGAGAGGTTACTTGGGGTCCAAGGTTAGTTTGGGCGTTTCGTATGAAAGTATTGAGGTAGAGGAGACCGAGGACAGGTTCATCAATGAATTTTATATTGGAAACGGAGAAGAGAGTCATCAGAATTTCTTTGGTGTTGATGGGGAGTACCGTTATTCCAATACAGATAATGAAGCATTTCCGACTATGGGGATGGATTTTT
>JAUICT010000288.1 GCA_030429325.1 Bacteroidia bacterium | reverse complement strand
TGAAAAGGGCAAGCTGCACAACCCCATGTTGCAAATCTTCTTTGGGCAGGGTAACAATGGCCCCTGACTCCTGACCTTTTAAATCGGAATGTAGGATTGTCCCTTGTCGCTGCTCCGCAACAAATGAAAAGCCATCGATACCCCGGCGAAAGGTGGAACTTATATTAATTTGAAAACGGTCTGGATGCTCTATCGCTTGCATTACCACTCCTTCAGTATTGCTTTTAGGCAACTCAAACTCCTGGAATCTCCCCTTGTGATGGATGAATGCTTTATAAGTGGCTCCATTTCGGGGCAACAATTGAAACTTGCCCACCCCCAGTTTAGTGGTGGCGATATCGCGCACTTTAATGTTATTGTCCTCTCTAATTTCTCCGGACACTTCCAATCCAACACCATTGGCGTCCATAACCTGAAAAGCAACCTGGTTGAGGTGTCCGTTAACAAGTTGCCCGCCCTCTGGAAAAAACGCTACATAAAATGGGCTTTCCAAAACTGGTGTAGATGTAGACATCGCAACCTTTGTGCTATCTGAGAGGGAACCGTCCAAGGTAAGGTATCCAAATTCAAAAAAAGATGGGTTTGCTGGATTCCCATATCCATAGAAAAAAGGGCTGCCCAGCAACAGTAACATTACGAAAAGTGTTCTGAGTATCATAGCGAAGTTTTTTTTAATGCCCTGAAAGAATGGCCATTATCTCAAATATACAAATTGATTCGCTAGTATAAAAGTCCACAAGCCTGGCGAACTGAAGAATCATATTTCTGACTTGGACTCGTTTTAGGCCACACCCCTTTTCTTCAAGGTAATCACGGTAATCTCTGGCCAGATACCAAACCTACCGGGGTAGCCAATAAACCCAAAACCACGGTTTACATTGATGAACTGCCCCATTTCTTTGTACAGTCCCGCCCAATATTTATACCTCCATTTAACAGGGCTCCACTTTATCCATCCGGGAATCTCCACACCAAACTGCATCCCATGGGTGTGTCCACTTAGGGTCAAATGATAGTGATAGTCATCCTGCAAGGCCACATCTTCCCAATGCGATGGATCATGGCTCAACAATATCTTAAAGTCATCACTAGCAATACCCTCTTTGGCTTTTTGAAGATCGCCGGCCTTCTTAAATCCTCCACGACCCCAGTTCTCAACCCCCAATAAGGCAATCTTTTGCCCATTTTTTTCCAAAAATCGATTTGAGTTTAAGATAAGGTCAAACCCCATTTCCTTCTGAAAAGTCTTAAGATCCTCCAAATTTTGGGCTTTCGCTGCTTCTGAATCCCAAGAGGTATAATCGCCATAATCATGGTTGCCCAAGACTGAAAACTTACCATCCTTGGCTTCCAACCGGGAGAATACACCTTTCCAAGGAATCATTTCTGATGCCTTATCGTTCACCAAATCCCCGGTAAAGAAAATAACGTCACTTTTCTGCTCATTGATCAGGTCAATCCCATAGGCCACTTTTTTGGCATCATCAAAACTACCGCTGTGCACATCGGATATTTGTGTGATTTGATACCCATCAAAGGCTTCGGGCAAATCATCAAACTCCACTTCATACTTCAGGACCTGATAGTTGTATTTTCCCCTATACATGCCATAAAGCATGGCCCCAAAAGGTATAGCGGCCAAGCCTAGGGCCAAACCACTCAGAAACTTTCGTCTAGATGGAAAATAGCCGGTTTCAGCTGGAGCACCTCCCACAATTTTGTTATAGCCGAATGCAACAAGGCGTACTACATCCTCGAGCAACAGAAAAAATCCAAGCACCAATCCCAAAAGAAAAAAAGCCATAAAAATACCAGCCGCCACTGCTATGGTCCCCCGAAATCCTTCGCCAGGCACATAGGCAATCACCTTAATGGCCAGGAACAACAAAGCTCCAAGAAATAGGATTCCGTAAGCCCAATGCATCCATGGACTCTTAAACAATGTCCTGAACGCTTGAAAACCATAAATGGCCAAGACAACGTATAGAATTCCTATAATGATAAGACGAGACATGCGATTTCTTTTTGCAAAATTATTGCTAAACTTCTAAAAAATAGGGTTTTTGGATTTATTTAACGGCTCGAATGATACGACGAACAACTGCTTCATTTGTTACCGCCACCTCATCTTCCGCTAAATGTTTGGAAGAATTCATACTGATCTTCCCAGCAACATCTGCTGGATTTCCAAAGGAAGTTCCCGAACAATGTATCGCGCTCAGACCTATTGCTTTGAACATTGGAGCATTCTGTGGCGCCACCCCTCCCCCTGCCATAATGGTCATGGAAGTCTGCTTTTGCCATGCTTCAAGATACTTGATACCTTTTTCAGCCGATGTCTGCCCACCCGAGGTCAAGACGGTATCCACGACCATGGCCTCCAATTCAGTCAAAGCCACAAGTGGATTGGGTATCCATTCAAAGGCACGGTGAAACGTAAAATGTAGCGGTTTGGCCAAGGTGACCAGTTCGCGGGTCCGTTCCACATCCAAAGTACCATCTTTCAAAAGCACCCCGGATACGATACCCTGAACTCCCATTTTTTTGCATTGGACGATGTCCGCCTTCATCACTTCAAACTCCGTATCGGAATAGGTAAAATGGGCACTTCGGGGACGGATGAGCACATGGACAGGAATCTTCAAGTCGCGCCTAACCAGCTTAAGCATACCATGGGAAGGGGTGACCCCGCCAACACCCAGTTCTGAACAAAGTTCTATACGGTCCGCCCCTGCTTTTTGGGCATTCAATGCCGATTCCAACGAATTGGCACAAACTTCTACAAGCATATTCCTATCTTTAAAACCTAAAAATAAACAACCCTTCAATGCAAAGACGAAAATTCCTTAAAAATTCAAGCCTTACCACTGCAGGATTGCTGTCGGTACCCGTATTGGCCTCATGTAAAGATGAAAATAAGACCCCCGAAGCCGTTCCCCCCATCCAAGCCGTAAAACCCATTGCGGTATGCACATGGAACTTTGGCAACGCCACCGCCAAAGCCTGGGAAGTATTGAACAGCGGAGGCTCCGCTCTGGATGCCGTGGAACAGGGTGTCATGATAGAAGAAGCCGATGTGACCAACGAGACCGTAGGAAAAGGAGGCCGCCCCGACCGTGACGGCAATGTAACCTTGGATGCCTGCATTATGGACAAGGATGGCAATTGCGGTTCCGTGGTCTACCTTCAGAACATTGCACATCCCGTGTCCGTGGCCCGAAAAGTCATGGAAGAAACCCCCCATATTATTTTGGCGGGCAAGGGTGCCGAAAAGTTTGCCTACGAGCAGGGTTTTCAAAAAGAGGACCTGCTCACCGAAAGTACCCGAAAACAATATCAGGAATGGCTCAAAACTTCAAAGTACGAGACCACCATCAACATAGAGAACCACGATACCATTGGCATGTTGGCCATTGACGCCAACGGCGACATAGCCGGAGCCTGTACCACCAGTGGAATGGCCTATAAAGTCGCTGGTCGTGTGGGCGACTCCCCTATTATTGGTGCTGGATTGTATGTGGACAATGAAGTGGGTGGTGCCACCGCCACTGGGGTTGGCGAAGAGGTGATCCGTACCGTGGGCAGTTTTTTGATCGTGGAATTGATGCGACAAGGTATGAGCCCCCAAGAAGCCTGTGAGGTGGGTGTAAAACGTATCATGAAGAAAAATGAGGGCCGCAAGGATTTCCAGATTGGGTTCTTGGCCATCAACAAAAATGGGGAAACGGGAGGCTATTGCGTACATCCCGGATTTACCTATCGCGAGTACAGTGAAAACGGCCACGAGAACAGACAAGTGAGCAGTTTTTATTCCAAGACATAAGACCGCTGCGCTTCTAGATTTTAGAGCGCTTCGCTGATAGATAAAAGAACAAGGACATCTTGATTCTTGGCTCCTGATTCTTTGTTCTTGAACTTGAACTTGAAACTTTTAAGCTGCAATTCGTACTTTTAAAAACTGCCTATTGCTAATTGATCATTGCATTATTGCTCATTGATAATTGCTTATTGAACATTGTTAATTGACCATTGAAAATAATATGTCCGAACAAAAACGACTTTTTCTACTTGACGCCTACGCCCTG
>JAUICT010000287.1 GCA_030429325.1 Bacteroidia bacterium | reverse complement strand
TAGGGTGTTTAAAAAACGTACAGGCTACAGTCCCACCCAGTTCCGTGAAAACTTTGATTTTGAAAGAAAGGACCCTTTTGTGGAAGATTTGGTTTTTCTGCTACGGGAGCATCACATGCAAGAACGATCCTTGGCTTTTTATGCTGATAAAATGAACCTTTCCGTAAAGGCTCTAGCCAAAAAGACTAGGGATAAGATGAACGATTCTTTGGGCCGGCTCATCAGGAATGAACTCATCAATACCTCTAAAAAATTACTCGACTCGGATGCCTCCGTAAAGGAAATATCCATTGCACTGGGGTTTGAGGAACCTAATCATTTTTCTTCTTTTTTTAAACAGTATACGGGAACCAACCCATCAAAATTTAAACTGGAAAAAGTACAAGGGAATACTCCTTTTTTGTAGCCTTTAAGCAACGTTTCCACCGCAAATTTGCCCTGTAATTACAACAAAGATTGTTTAACCGTAAAAACAGAGCAAATGGATATTAAAACGTTAGCTACAGAAATGGACAGCATTGTTGCACAAGGTGCAATTGTTGAAGCTGTGGAGAAGTTCTTTGCAGAGGATGCAAACACTTCGGACTACAACAAGGTGACCACCACCGGAAAAGCACAAATGGTGGAAAAAATGAGAGGTTTTGCAGATGCCATAGCAAAAGTGAATGGGATAGAACTGCACAGAACCTTGGTAGATGGTAATGCATCTGCATCGGAATTTACCTTCGATTTTTTGATGAAGGACAACAGCAGAGTGTACTGGCATGAAATTATTAGACGCCTTTGGAACAGTGAGGGCAAAGTAATTCATGAGGAATACTTTAACGCTTAATCCAACATCATGAACCTTAGATTTATTACACCGACCCTCCATGGGGTTGCAGACTACACTGCCGGTATTGGATTGATCATTGCGCCATTTTTATTAGGTCTTGGCCAGTCCTCGCACATAGCAGTTTGGTTTTCGGTAGTTACGGGATTGGCAGTGTTTGTAGCCAGCTTGCTAACCGATTACAAATATAGCTTGGCGAGTATTATCCCGTTTCAAGGACATTTGGCCATAGACCTTTTGGTGGCCGTAACCTTTATGATCGTACCGTTTGTGTTTGCACTAACAGGAATAGATGCCATCTACTATTGGTTCAATGCAACGGTGGTCTTTTTAGTAGTCTCGCTAAGTGCGAGCAAATAATTATTCATTTTAAAAAAAACAAGAACAATGAAGACAATTAAGAACATTTCAATTTTACTGCTAACCGCAGTTTTCATGAACACGGCTTTTGCCCAAGACAAAAAGTCCTACAATATAGACAATAGCAATATTGCGTTGCAGGGGTACAGTCCTGTTTCCTACTTGGATTTGGGAATTGCCCAAAAAGGGATAAAGGAACACAAGTCTGAGCACGACAAAGTGGTCTATTATTTTACCGATGCGGAGCAAAAGAAGAAGTTTGACAAAAACCCATCTAAATACTTGCCCCAATATGGGGGATACTGTGCTTTTGGAGTTTATGCGGGAGCCAAATTTAGACCAGACCCCAACAAGTTTATTGTAAAGGACGGAAAATACTTTTTGTATCTGTACAATTTGGAGCTTGATGCACAGCAATTATGGTTGGCCGAAAACAACCATTCCAAATTGGTAAGCAAGGCCAATGAGAATTGGAGCAAGCTAAAGAATACCTATAACTAGTTTTTTCAGGTGGTTGTGTGTTGAAAATACCTCGACATAATTCTGTTGGGGTATTTTCTTCTTTATTGTAAATTCCCATTATGGATGTTAAAATGAAGCAATTACTTTCCGAGATTAAAAACTGTTCGGTTTGCAAGGAGCACTTGTCCCATGGCCCAAGACCCATAGTCTCTGCCCATTTAAAATCCAAAATTGTCATTATTGGACAAGCACCGGGCTCCAAAGTGCACCAAACCGGAGTGCCATGGGACGATCCCAGTGGCAAGCAACTACGGAAATGGCTCAATGTTACGGATGAGCAGTTTTACGATGAGCGTCTTTTTGCGCTGATTCCCATGGGTTTCTGCTATCCGGGAAAAGGAAAATCGGGCGATTTGCCACCCAGAACCGAATGCGCCCCACTATGGCACCAACCGTTGCTGGACCAAATGCCACAATTAAAACTAACAATTCTCATTGGGCAATATGCACAGCAGTATTATTTAGGGGCTAAGCGGAAAAAAAATCTCACCGAAACCGTCAAAAATTATTTGGAATACGCCCCAGAACATTTTGTGTTGCCACACCCATCACCCAGAAACCGTTTTTGGTTGAGCAAAAACCCTTGGTTTGAAGAGGAAGTAATCCCTCAACTTCAAAAAGCAGTTTCCAGCATCCTAAAAAATCAATAGGAAACAGAAGCCCGTAATCGGCTAAAAGTCTCAGGTTTCATGTTGAGATACGAAGCTAAATATTTCTGTGGAATTACTTTGAGCTCATCGGGGCAGCGTTGCATGAAGGCTACATATCGTTGTTCGGCAGTAAGGGTCAACAACTCCACCTCACGGGAGAGCCGACCAAATAAGATATCCTGAAAAAAATGATGGCCCCAAGTATAAAAACGAGGGTGTTTTTTGAACATGGAATCATAGTCGCTCCGTGAAATGGCCAATAACTTTGAAGGTTTCAAGGCTTCCAAAAATGTTTTTGAGGGTGTTTGCTGGATAAAGGAATCAAACGCACCGGACGGACTCCCCGAATAGGAAAACCCCAACACCACTTTTTCTCCCTTCTCATTTAAAAGATAAATGGCCTGAACACCATCAAGCACGATGTAAAAATAACGTTCAATCTTGCCTGCTTCGGTGATCAAATCATATTGATCAAATGTTTTAACGGACCATAGCGATTTAAAATACCGCTCCTCTTCTTTGGTAAAATCGATATTTGGAAAGAATCCTTTTAGGATACGGGATGCTTCATCGTCCATAACAGGAATGACTTGATTGCCTTAAAAATAGGGATTATGTTGCAGCTAGAACGAAGGTTCTTAAGTAGAAACCAAGGATTCTTGTTGCTGAAGGATTTCATCAATCTGTACCATATGCCGATCTAAATGGCAAATAAGAAACTCAAAGGCTTCCGGAAGATAAAAACGGACTACAGGGCCAATGGTCGAAGGAATTTTTAGTTGGGACACCTCTTTTTTCCTACAGAGCAAGACGGATTCTTTGAGATGGTTGTGCAGCTCAAAAAAAGTTTTGAAGATTTCTTCCGATTTTTCGTGATTTAATTGGTTGTGGTCCAAAAGAGGTTCAAACTTTTTTAAGGTCTTCATTTTCCATTTGCGAACACCTTTTTTTGGCCGTTGGCTATCAACCACCAATTTTTGCCATCTTCTAATTCTAAAACCCTCATTTTCAGATTGATTGTCTGGTAATTTGGGAATGTGTTGATTGAATTTTTGTTGATAATGGCCATACGCTATATTGAGATGCACCAAGACTTCTAAAATGTTCCATGACTTACTATTGGGAGGAGTTGTCAACAAAGGCAACCCCAGATTTTGAAGCTGGTCAACCTTGTTGAGGATAGCATTTAATCGCTGGATGTGGTTTTCAGGGGTGAGCATTAAACTTGCCATGACTGTTCGTTTTTTTGATTAAGGCAAAGTTGGGGCAAGAACCAAAGATAAATATTGATGCAGGTCAAGAAATCCATGGTCATCGCCAATGAGCCATGAAAAGGGTTAAATAAATATAATCTAAAAGCGAAGCGGTCCAACGTCTAAAGTCTATCCTCTAATATCTAGACCCATCATGCTTCCCCTTTTCCCAACCATGTTTGCCCAAATATTGGTCGGCACTTTCCACAGCTCCATCTTCAATGGAGGTTCCCATGGAATCGTTCCACCGGTTGAGGTACCCAAATAAGGAAATCACCCCCAACATCTCCACAATTTCGCCTTCGTTCCAATGTTGGTACAAGCGCCCCTTGATTTCGGCATTTACGGCATTAGGCACCTGCGAAGCCGCCAGAGAAAAATCCAGCGCGGCTCGTTCTGCTTCAGAAAAAGCGGGGTGGGTTCGGTATTCCCAAATATTGTCTAACTGTTCCTGCTCGGCCCCGTAGCGTTCCGCAGCACGTATG
>JAUICT010000286.1 GCA_030429325.1 Bacteroidia bacterium | reverse complement strand
CATGCCACCCACGTAGATGACAATGGTGTTGCTAATGCCAATGAGTAGTACCATCAAAGGGAAAAACCAAGCATTTACTTTAGCCAAGGCCATGCTAGTGTCCTTTCCTTCTGTGGCCAAATCCCTAAGTTCTTGGTTGATCCGTGGTTCTATGCTATATGCTTTGATCACAGAAACCCCTGAAAAGGATTCTTGGGTAAAGGTGGACAAGGTTGACAGGAACTCCTGGACCTTGGTACTTCTTTTATGGATGATTTTACTGATCTGGTAAATCAAAACCGATAAAACAGGTAAAGGCAGCAAAGTATAAGCAGCCAAGGTGGGTGCTTTTATGAACATCAATGGGATTAAACAGGCAAAAAGCGTGAAGGTCTGGATGCCATACATAATGGCAGGTCCGCCGTACATGCGCACTTGGTTGATGTCCTCACTGATACGGTTCATGAGATCTCCAACGCGATTCTTCTTATAAAAATCAAGATTTAGGATTTGATAGTGGTCAAACACCTCGTTCTTCAAATCATATTCAATATACCGGGATACGTTGATGATGGTCTGCCGCATCAAAAAAGTGAACAGGGCGGAAAGCAAAGCTGCTCCAATGACAATCAATATGTAATGGAACAGAGATTGTTTTGCTTCGGAAAGTGTAATGGTATTTCCAGTGTACTTTTCAACAATTTGGATAGAATTGTTCACGTAATGGGGTAAGACCAAAGAGAACAATCTAGCAATGATGGTGATCAACACCCCCATCAATAACTTAAACCAATATTTTTTGAAGTATTTATTAAGGTGTTTCAGTTCCTTCATAAGAGGGAAGGTGGTTTTAGAGCGTCTGTTAATGGACAATCCGACAAAGATAGCCCATTGCCCCAAAAATAAATGTTATAAAACTGATAAGAAAACAACTTTGGTAGGCCACATTGAAATATAAGACTATTTTTGCGTTGTGAAAGCCAATCAATGACTTTAAAAGTTCTTTAAAAATGCTTACCAGAAGGCATATCAGAGTAAAAGTGATGCAGTGTATCTACGCACTGGTCCAATCCAAGGACGACTCCTTGCAGAAACAGGAAAAATTCCTAAGAGTTAGTATTGAAAATATGTACGTGCTCTATTTGCTGATTCTAAGCCTTTTGGCCGAATTGCAGCGTTTAGGGGCCAAACACGCCAGTCATGCTTCCAAAAAGTACCTTGCTACTGAGGAAGATGGTTATCCAGATCGCGAAAAGTTCGTGAAGAACCGGTTGTTGCTCCAGATTTCTGAAAATGAACTCCTGAAAGACGAACTTTCCAAAAGAAAATTGGACAACTGGTACTTGAACGATGAGTATGTAAAGATTCTCTACAAGGAGGTGGTGGCCAGCGATATCTATAAGGCCTACATGACCAATGGAAAGGATGGATATGAAGACGATAGGGAAGTGGTGGTACAGCTTTTTAAGGAAATAATTGCCCCGAACGAGAAGATTTATGAATATTTTGAAGATGATAAACTCACTTGGGTGGACGATTTTCCCATTGTGAACACTTTTTTGTCCAAACGACTTCGAAAAGCAACCGAAGCTTCAGGGAATCGTTTTTTTCTACCCTCTTTGCTCAAAGACCAACAGGATATGATTTTTGCAAATGACCTTTTGACCAAGACTTTGCTCAATGATGCCAAATGGGAAAAGGAGATTGAGGGAAAAACACCCAATTGGGACAATGACCGTATAGCCGAAATAGATTTGATTATCCTAAAAATGGCCATCTGTGAGCTGCTCAACTTTCCTTCCATTCCGGAGAAAGTAACCTTAAACGAGTATTTGGAAATCGCCAAGGAGTATTCCACACCAAAGAGCAGTATTTTCATAAATGGGGTTTTGGACAAGTTGGCCAAAGAGTATAAATCTGATGGAAGACTACAAAAAATAGGTAGAGGATTACAATAAACAATATTTGAGTATTTTTGGAAAAACAAATTTTTATCATGAAAAGAATAACAACAGTTTTTAGTTTGATCATGGTTGTTGCCATGATCAGTGTTTCCTGCAAAGACAAGGCATCCAACAAAATAGTTGCCGACAATGTGGAAAACGCAACTTCAAGGGACGAAGCTCAAAAACAGCTTCCCGTGATGAGCTTTGAAAAAGCCGAGCACGATTTTGGTGCCATAACCCAAGGAACTCCACAAGAGACAACTTTCAAGTTTACCAATACCGGAAATGCCCCCTTGATCATCACCGATGCAAGAAGTAGCTGTGGTTGTACTGTACCGGAATATCCAAAGAACAGCCCGATTGCTCCTGGGGATTCAGGCGAATTATTGGTGAAGTTTAATGGTTCAGGACAAAATCAGGTGACCAAGACCATAACCGTTACAGCCAACACAGAAAAAGGCACTGAAACCTTGAGGATCAAGGCCTTTGTTAATCCTAAGGAAGCGGCTCCTGCCGGTCCTGTTAAATAGATAAATTACCTTAATGGAAAGTTTAGGACAGTTTTTACCTCTGATATTGATTTTTGCCGTGGCGTATTTTTTCATGATTCGTCCGCAGGTCAAGCGTCAGAAGGATGAGAAGAAATTTACTTCGGAGTTGAAAAAAGGAGACCGCATCATCACAAAAAGCGGACTTCACGGCAAGATTGTGGAATTGAACGACAAGGATTTCTCCTGTGTCATTGAAACCATGGCTGGCCGTCTAAAGTTTGATCGTTCAGCCATTTCCATGGAAATGAGCAGAAAGTTGAACACAACTTCAGATAAAAAATAGTTTCTCAAGAAATTAAAAGTAAAACGTCCCCCGCAATTCAATTTGTGGGGGACGTTTTTTTGTATCTTATTCAAAATTTGAAAAATGGGTACAAGAAGACAATTCATAAGACAAGGGTCCTTATATACGGTTGGTTTGGGAACTTCCTTGTTTTTTCCAACAGAGATTTTGGCCACTATCCGAAAGACCATCAGCCCCAATGATAAAATTCATGTGGGACTTATAGGTTGCAACGGTATGGGATTTGCCAACCTTACCTCAATTTTAAAGAATAGTGAGGTTGAAGTAGTGGCACTATGCGATGTGGACGAGAATGTGCTTCGTACCAAGACCGCAGATTTGGAAAAGGCCAACATAAAAAAACCAAAATGGTATTCGGATTATCGCAAGATGTTGGAAGATAAAGACATCCATATTGTCATTATTGGAACTCCTGACCATTGGCATTGTCTTCAATTGGTTGATGCAGTGGATGCCGGCAAAGACGTCTATTGCGAAAAGCCCATTGCCAATTCCATAGCTGAATGCGAAGCCATGTTGTCTGCTGTTGATACCAGCGACCGAATGGTGCAGATAGGGCAGTGGCAACGAAGTCAACCTCATTTTGTGGATGCCATAAACTATGTGCATTCGGGGAAATTGGGTCAGATACGTTTGGTAAAGACCTGGGCCTACCAAGGTTGGATGAAATCCATTCCCAAAGTGGCCAACAGCACCGTTCCGGCAGGGGTGGACTATAAGATGTGGTTGGGCCCTGCACAAGACCGCCCCTTTAATAAAAATCGCTTCCATTTTGATTTTAGATGGTTTTGGGACTATGCCGGAGGTTTGATGACCGATTGGGGTGTGCATTTAATTGATTATGCCCTGTATGGGATGAAGGCCGCCACGCCAAAGTCCGTGATGGCCATGGGAGGGAAGTTTGCCTACCCTGATGATGCCGCAGAGACCCCGGATACCTTGCAAACGGTGTATGAGTTCGATGGCTTTTCACTTTTGTGGGAACATGCCAACGGTATAGATGGTGGCAACTACGGTAGAAACCATGGTGTGGCCTTTATTGGCAACAATGGCACCTTGGTGTTGGATCGCGGAGGATGGGAAGTCATCCCTGAGAAAAATCGACCTAACTGGAGTGAGGATTTGGGACCTAAAATAGAGCCGGTGCCCCTACAGACCGTAGATGCGAATGGCTTGGATTTACATACAGTAAATTTCTTGGAAGCCATTAAGAAAAGGGACAAGACTATTCTTAATGCTCCTATTAAGGTAGGTTACGATGCTGCGGTTGTTAGCCATATGGGCAACGTGGCCTATAAAATGGGAGAGCGCTTGTTCTGGGAT
>JAUICT010000285.1 GCA_030429325.1 Bacteroidia bacterium | reverse complement strand
CACTTATCTCATCACCCGGAACGGTAATGGGTTGCCCTACACGCAAGCCCGTATAGGTTTTAACGGTCTGCTCATTATAGCTTTGTAGACCGGTTACGGTAAGTCCGCCCAATATATATCGTTTTCCATCCTCAAATGAAGTTTCCTGGGCAAAGCTTTGTCCGGTAATAAATAATAAAGGAAGGAGTAGTTTTAGGTATGGTAGTATGGATTTTTTTATACCCTTAACTGAGTTGTTCGCTAGTTTTTCCAAATCGTCGTTCTCTATTTTGGTAACTTAATATTGCCTCTACCAAATGATGCTCTCTAAAATCAGGCCAAAATACGTCAATAAAATATAATTCGGCATAAGCAATTTGCCATAGTAAAAAATTGCTGATCCTGCACTCGCCACTGGTACGGATAAGCAGGTCTACATCTGGCAAGAAATGCGTGTAAAGATGTGTATTTATAACGGTTTCGTCAATATTTTCAAGTGAAATTATATTATTTTTAACTTTGGCAGCTATCTCTTTTACAGCAGATTTCAGCTCCTCCCTTGAGCCATAGCTTAGGGCCAAAGTGAGTATCATTCCCGTATTTTCCGCTGTTTTTGAAATAACCTCAGAAAGCTCTTTTTGGGCCTTTTTGGGCAAGGAATCTATGTTTCCAATGGCCATTAGCTTAATGTTGTTCTTATTGAGGGTCTTCAATTCTTTCTTGAGGGAAGACACCAAGAGTTTCATAAGCGTCTCTACTTCAACCTTTGGTCTGTTCCAGTTTTCGGTGGAGAATGCATAGAGGGTAAGACATTTTATCTGAAGTTTGGCGCAATTCTCCACAGTGTTCCTAACGGCATCCACCCCATTCTCATGACCAAAAATACGGAGCCTGCCCCGCTGTTTGGCCCATCTGCCATTGCCATCCATAATAATGGCCACATGTTCTGGAATTTGCTTGTCTTTCTTTACGTCCTCTAGCGTGTACATGTCATTGAAAACAATCCTGGCAGGGCTTTCGTCCAAAGGTGTACGTCAATGTAAACCCAGTGAACACGTACCAGTCATCGCTCAATATATTACCGAACCTAAATTGCTCGAAATTGGAACCCTCAGGGTTACTTGCGTCCAGATTATCCGTAAAGGTATATCTGGCCCCAATCTCGGCACCAAGAATCAGAAATTGATTTAACCGATACTTTGCCCCAACCGTCATTGGAATTGCAAAACTACCTTCTTTTTGGTTAATATCCTGCACTTGGAGGGCATCAAAATACATAAAATCGTATCTGAAGTAGGAGATACCTGTGTATAGATAGGGTGTGAACGCGGGTCCGAGCTTGTGCAAATTATATTCAACAAAGTTAAACTCAACCCCTAAAGAGGTCTCAAAAATGGAGTTGTCCACTTCATATTTGCGTTGTTGCCTCGAGGGCATACTGGATTTGGAATCGTCTGCGGTAAAGGTGCCATAGAGCACACTGGCGCGCCATGCGTACCTTTTGCTCTTGTTCCATTTGAAGAGCCCGCCAAAGGCAGGTCCCGAAGGTAAAATATAGTTCGTACGGCCTACATCGCCCACCATATTGGTGCCTCCGGCAAAAATCCCAACTTCATAGGTCTGTGCTCCCAACTTGAGCACACCGCACAGAAAAATAGCCAAAACTATCCTCATACCATTCAAAAAATTACGCAAGTTAAAAGTAAAGGAAAGTCAATAGGCCTAGTGTTAATTACATTCTCCCTTGTAAAACAGTTTTTAGCTCCTTTTATTGTTTTTGAGGGGTTCAATTCCGTTTATCCTCCCCCCAAAGCAGTTTATTTCGAAGTGTTTTCAGAAAACTTTCCGAGGTATATTCAATCATTTTGACGGTAAAATTTGATTTCTTGATCCTAATTTCCTTCCCATTGGGGATATCGGCAATCCTAGAATCCAAAGACACCAAATGGGTCTGCTCCCTTCCTGAAACCTTAAGCCGGATCTGGGTGTCATCTGAAATCACCAACGGGCGTGCATTCAGGTTGTGCGGAGCAATCGGAGTCAGTACAAGGGATTTTGCCGTTGGGGCTATAACGGGCCCACCGCAACTGAGTGAATATCCTGTTGAACCTGTTGGGGTGGAAACAATCAATCCATCTGCCCAGTACGAGGTAAGGTATTCATCGTTCAGATAGGTTTCCACCGTAATCATGGAAGTGGTATCCTTTCTGCTTACCGTGACCTCGTTCAATGCAAAATTCAGGTTTTCAAATTCGTTTAGATCCGGATTCACTTCTACCTCAACCAAGGTTCGTTCCTCAACGGTATAATGTCCGGCCACAAATTCAGTGACCAACTTCCGTACATTCTCTTTTTTAAAGGTTGAAAGAAACCCTAACCTGCCCGTATTTACCCCAACAATGGGTATGCCATAGTCCTTTATATAGGTAACTGCCCGGAGCATGGTTCCATCACCCCCAAAACTGATGAACATGTCAAACGATGAATCCAATCCTTTGGATTGCGAAAAAGTACCACTGATTCGGCCCATGGTACAGTCCGATACCAATGTTTCAATTTTTTTTTCCACAAAAACCTCGGCCTGCACTTTTTGGAGCTCATGTAAAAGCTCCAACATGCTGGTTTTGTCTTCCTCCAAAAAAGTTTGTCCGTAAATAGCGACCTTCATGCTAAACGTTAAGGTATTTTTCCAAATAATCCGATCGTTGTTTTAGATCTTCCATGAACTGGTCATCGCTGTTCCCAAAAACAATGGTGTAATTATAACGCCTAAAGGTCTGGGCCACCTCATTTATGCTCTGTGTTCCGATTTTGAGTGTAATCTGCACCACATCATTTTGTGAATCCGTGATAAAGGCTCCCAACAAACGGGCATTGTTGCCTTCCACAATCTGGGCAATTTCACTGAACGAATAATCCTTGATCCCGGTTGCCACCACAAGTATGGCACCTGGCTCATTAAAGAAAGGCGTATCAATGAACATACTCACCACATCCTCAAGATCATAATACCCGGTAACCGTCTGATTTTCATCCAACACCGGAAGAATATTGGCTTCGTTTCTTGAAAACATCTCAAGCACATCCAACCATGAAGTTTCTTTGTTGACAAAAAAACTTTCCATCTCGTACCTAAATTCCTCTATTCTCTTGTCCGGTTCAAAACAAGCCAAATCGTTTTCGGACAAAAGTCCCAGATACATACCATTTTCCGTGACCGCCACATGCGAAAATGTGGTTTCCTCAAAAAAACGAATCACCTCTTTCAAGGTCTCGGAAACCTCAAAAATGGGAACTGTATTTATTATCTGGCTCTGAATCTGCATGACATAACTATTAGGCGCAAAATACTAATTTTAAATCGCAAAAGGCGTGCCTAATTCTTATTTTTGTCCACCTAAAGAGAAGTTCATGACAAAGCTAAGCGTTAATATAAACAAACTGGCAACCTTACGGAATTCGAGGGGCGGCAATGTACCCAATTTGATTACCTCCGCCAAGGACATTGAGTCCTTTGGTGCAGAAGGTATTACCATTCACCCGCGGCCAGATGAGCGACATATCCGTTATCAAGATGCCCGCGACCTGAAGCAGGTGGTCTCTACCGAATTCAATATAGAGGGAAACCCAATTCCAAAGTTTATAGATCTGGTACTTGAGGTAAAACCTACCCAAGTGACCTTAGTCCCCGACGCCGAGGACGCCATCACCTCCAATGCTGGATGGGATACCTTAAAACACAAAGATTTTTTGGTCGATGTAATCAAAACCTTCAAAGAAAACGGGATACGCACCTCCATTTTTGTGGACCCGGACGTGCAAATGGTTCGGGGAGCTGCCGAAACGGGCACAGACCGTATTGAACTTTACACGGAAAGTTTTGCGCATGATTTTGCCTTGGGTAATAAGGAAGCAGGCATAAAACCATTTGTGGATGCTGCCCAAATAGCCCATGAACTCGGATTGGGCATCAATGCAGGCCATGACCTAAGCTTGGACAATATTAAATTTTTCAAGGAACACATCCCGCACCTTTTGGAAGTTTCCATTGGGCATGCGCTTATTTGCGAATCCATCTATTTGGGTATTGAAAATGTGGTGAACATGTACTTAGACCGATTAAAATAAT
>JAUICT010000284.1 GCA_030429325.1 Bacteroidia bacterium | reverse complement strand
ATACTTCGCGACAATTTCGATGTACTCTTCAACAAATATCCAAAAACCATGGTCTTTGGAGAAGATACAGGCAACATAGGTGATGTTAACCAAGGACTGGAGGGCCTTCAAAAAAAATATGGAGAGCTACGCGTGTCCGATACCGGCATTAGAGAAACCTCCATTATAGGGCAAGGTATTGGTCTAGCGCTGAGAGGTCTTAGACCCATTGCAGAAATCCAATATTTGGACTATATCCTCTATGCCATTCAAACTCTAAGTGATGATTTGGCCACATTGCTGTATCGCACCGTAGGGAAACAAAAGGCTCCATTGATCGTACGTACCCGAGGGCACAGACTGGAAGGTATTTGGCATTCCGGCTCACCTATGGGCGGATTGGTACACCTACTCCGCGGGATGCACATTTTGGTTCCAAGGAACATGACCCAAGCCGCTGGTTTTTACAACACACTATTAAAAAGTGACGAACCTGCCTTGGTCATTGAAAGTCTGAATGGGTATCGTCTCAAAGAGAAAAAACCTTCCAATCTAGGGGAATTTTGTACGCCGATTGGAAAAGTGGAAACCCTAAAGGAAGGGTCTGATATTACTCTATTATCCTACGGTTCTACCCTTCGCATAGTGGAAAAAGTGGCCCAGGATCTATTGGAAGTCGGTATTGATGCCGAAGTAATCGATGCGCAGTCACTGCTCCCTTTTGATTTGGACCATGATGTGGTAAAAAGTCTTCAAAAAACCAATAGACTATTAATTATTGATGAAGATGTCCCTGGAGGCTGCTCTGCCTATCTACTTCAAGAAATACTTGAAAAACAAGGCGGATACCGCTTTTTGGACAGTGCACCACAAACCTTGACCTCAAAGGCCCATAGACCTGCCTATGCCACAGATGGGGATTATTTTTCCAAACCCAATGCAGAAGACATCTTTGAAAAGGTGTACCAAATCATGCAGGAAACCGACCCCAACTCCTTTCCAAGTCTAAGGTAATTCCGTCCAAAATAAAAGTTAGCGACATATATTTACGCGCTTTTCTTGCATGAATTAAAAACTTAATTAATATTTTCACACGGACAAAAACATCCCCCAAATGAAAAACAACACATTGGTCCACTTGGGCTTGGCACTGTTAAGAATTGTTCCTTCAGTGTTCATGTTGACCCATGGATATCCAAAACTCTTAAAACTTATCAACGGAAATACAGAATTTGCCAACCCTTTTGGCATAGGCGAAGCCCCATCCCTATTTTTGGCTGTAATCGGTGAATTTATCTGTCCGCTTTTGATGATCATTGGCTTTAAAACCAGATGGGCTGCCATTCCAACAGCGATTACCATGGCTGTGGCCGCCTTTATGATCCATGGGGCGGATCCTTTCGGAACCAAGGAAAAGGCCCTACTCTTTTTTGTGGTCTTTGTTGTTATTTTTCTTTTGGGTCCCGGCAAGTATAGTGTAGACAAGAAATAGGCCTAGACAATTTCGGTCAGTAATTCTTTAAGTAAATCTGCTTGAGCCATGTTATTGGCCCCTACCCCTTTGCCCTTAAGGTCTAAATTCCTTAAACCTGATATAATCCCACTAACTCTTTTCATGGGGTAGTTTTTGGCAGCAATCGAGTATTCCTTAACGAAATAAGGGTTTACGCCCAATACTTTGGCCACATTTCCCGGAGAATGGTCACTTAGTCCGTGATATTGCAGCAATTGGGTAAAGAAGGTGTTCAGCAAGGTTACGGTTACCACAAACGGGTTGTCCTTAGGATTTTGCGCAAAATAATCAATGATGCGGGATGCTTTGGCCACATCCTTTTCCCCTATCGCTTTCTTTAATTCAAAATTGTTGAAATCCTTGCTAATTCCTATATTTTCCTCTATTACCTCGGGGGTGATTTCCGTAGAGGGCTGCACTACCAAGGTCAATTTATCCAGTTCGTTGTTGATTTTCCCCAAATCCGTTCCCAAAAACTCAACCAATAACATACATGCCTTGGGAGAAATCTTGTACTTTTTACTGGCCAGGGTCCTTCTTATCCACTCCGACACCTGATTCTCATAGAGTTTCTTGCTCTCAAAAAGTTCCCCTTTCTTCTGAATGGTTTTGTAGAGCTTCTTCCGCTTATCCAACTTTTTATATTTATAGCAGATAACCAAAATGGTCGTGGGCTGCGGATTTTCAGCGTAGGATGTCAGGTTCTCTATGGTTCTCGAAAGATGTTGGGCCTCCTTAACGATTACCACTTGGTGCTCGGCCATCATAGGAAACCGTTTGGCATTGGAGATTACTTCGTCCACGCTGGTATCTTTTCCATAAAGTACCATCTGGTTAAAACCTTTTTCATCTTCAGTAAGAACGTTATCTGAAATATATTTTGAAATCCTATCGATGTAATAGGGTTCCTCTCCCATTAAAAAATAAATGGGTTTTGGGTTTCCTGCATCTATTTCAGCTACAATTTCCTTTATCTTATCCATTCAGAAAAAAAATCATCAAATTTGCCTCATGCAACCTTTGAACTTTCCAACGTACTCGTTCCGAATCAAAAATAGCCAAAATAGACACTATATTTTTGACGGAATACGCAAAAAATTTGTGGTGCTCCAACCAGAGGAGTGGGTACGCCAGCATGTACTTCATTTTTTGGTCTTTACAAAGAAATATCCCAAAAGCCTCATCAATGTTGAAAAGCAGTTAACGGTGAATACGTTGAAAAAAAGGTATGATGTGGTCGTGTTTAATCCCGATGGCTCTATTTTCCTGTTGGTGGAATGCAAGTCACCCGAAATCAAAATAGACCAATCCACCTTTGATCAAATTGCCCGATACAACCTGCAATTACAATCCCAATACCTCATGGTAACCAATGGACTGGAGCACTATTATTGCGAAATGGACCAT
Organism: Bacteroidia bacterium; assembly: GCA_030429325.1. GTDB lineage: Bacteria > Bacteroidota > Bacteroidia > Flavobacteriales > Flavobacteriaceae > Flagellimonas. Next base: position 1,212 of record JAUICT010000284.1, on the reverse strand, counting down.
CAAGAGGAAAAATATAGGTTTTTAAAGGAAATTCCTGATTTTAGCCGTTAATTTGCACCCGTTTTGAAAGTTGCCGTAGTCATACTCAATTGGAATGGGGAAGCCTTGCTCAAAAGGTTCCTTCCTTCTGTAATGAACCACTCCGAAGGTGCAGATATTTATGTGGTGGACAATGCCAGTACTGACGGCTCGGTTGCTTTCATTAAACAACACTATCCCACTATTGGCATTGTACAAAATGATCTTAATGGAGGTTTTGCCAAGGGGTATAATGATGGGCTAAAATCCATAGACGCCGACATCTTCTGTCTATTGAATTCAGATGTGGAAGTAACCCCAGATTGGCTGACTCCAATCACAACGGTTTTCAATACCCAACAAGACATTGCCATAATACAGCCCAAAATATTAGACCTAAAACAAAAAGATCATTTTGAGTATGCCGGTGCCGCCGGGGGATTTATTGATATGTTGGGGTACCCGTTCTGCCGAGGTAGAATATTTCAGGCATTGGAAAAGGATACAGGCCAATACAATGATGTAAAGGAAATTTTTTGGGCCACAGGAGCCTGCATGTTCATCCGTCGAAATGTGTTTGAATCGCTGGATGGTTTTGATGAGGACTACTTTGCCCATCAAGAAGAAGTGGACCTCTGCTGGAGAGCTAAAAATGCTGGCCACAAAATTCTATATGTAGGCCATAGCCATGTGTACCATTTGGGCGGCTCTACACTAAAGAACATGAATCCTAAGAAAACCTTCCTCAATTTCAGGAATTCTCTCTACTCCATCACCAAGAACCTTCCCAGAAAAAAAGCCTTCCCCATTATTTTTATGCGCTTGGTTTTGGATGGCATTGCTGCCCTTAGGTTTATTTTTCAATTAAAATTCAATCATTGTCTGGCAATTCTTCGAGCGCATATCAGTTTTTATGGTAACTTTAGAAAAATGTACAAAAAGCGGGAAAAAGCTAATTTTATATTAAAGTACCACACCACGACATCCATTGTATGGTCACATTTCGTACATCAAATAAAGAATTTTAACATTTTAGTAAAAGATTAACTATACCGAAATATGGAAGATTTGCATTTTATCTAATTTTGGTCGAGATTTTTTACAAAGAGATATCTAACAATCCTTAAATTATATTCTGAACTATGAAAAAAGTTTTTCTAGGAACATTGGCGATGACAGTTCTACTATCATCTT
>JAUICT010000283.1 GCA_030429325.1 Bacteroidia bacterium | reverse complement strand
TTACTTCGGCAAAAAATAGAGTTTTTTTTGCTCAGGATACACTTCGATTCCGTTTTGTTCCAAAACAAAAGCCCATCCAAATTTGGATGGGCTTTTTGTAGTTGCCACTTTGTGGTACCTCCAGGAATCGAACCAGGGACACACGGATTTTCAGTCCGTTGCTCTACCAACTGAGCTAAGGTACCATGCCGTTAAGCGGGTGCAAATATAATTTCAAAATTAGGATATACAAACAAAATCTGGAAAAAAGGCTAGGGTTTTTTTTCAATTCTCGATCTTTGCAGAATGAATTTGGTTGTGGATGTCGGGAATACCTTGGTAAAGTATGCGGTTTTTGAAAACGGCAGGATGCTGCATGACCAAAGTTCAGAGTCCGGATTGTTCCTTTCCCAGATCAAGGAGCTTTTTGAACAATACCCCAGAATTGGGCACGCATTGATCTCTTCGGTTGGGAAAATGGATAAAAAAGAGCGCGATGTTCTGGCCTTGTTCTGTAAGGTGCATGTGCTCACAAATGCATCAAAAGTTCCTTTTAAGAACAGTTATGCCACCCCACAGACCTTGGGGGTAGATAGGTTGGCATTGGCAACGGCTGCTTTTTACCATAACCCTAGGGGCAATACATTGGTAATAGATGCCGGGACCTGCATTACGTACGATTTGGTGAACAATGTAGGGGAGTTTGTTGGAGGAGCTATTTCGCCCGGTATTCGGATGCGATATAAAGCCATGAATCAGCAAACGGCCGGATTACCTCTGCTGGAACCTACTGAGGTTTTGGATTTTATTGGAAACTCCACCAATGCTTGTATGCATAGTGGGGTAATTAATGGTGTGTCCCGCGAAGTGGACGGTGTTATTGACCAGTATCGGGCTCGGTTCCAACATTTAACAGTTATTTTAACAGGCGGTGACTCCCATTTTTTTGACAAAAGGCTAAAAAACACCATATTTGCGAACCCCAAATTTCTCTTGGAGGGACTAAATTACTTGCTGGAATACAACAAAAGCTAGATGGTTAGGAAATTTTTGATTGCTTTTTTTTGTGTGATTGCCCATGGCATTTTTGCGCAAAACGGTACAATATCACCGTATTCATACTTTGGAATAGGGGACCTGAGAAACAATGGAACGGTGGATAACCAAATGATGGGGGGCGTTAGTATGTATGCAGACAGCATCCATATAAACCTTTCCAATCCAGCGGCCTATTCAAAACTAAAACTTACTACATATACCGCTGCACTCTCCCATACAGAGTACAGGTTAAAAGATTGGAGCGAACAGCAGAACATCTCGGTTACAAACCTGGATTATTTGGCTATTGGCTTCCCTGTGGCAAAAAATGTGGGCATGGGCTTTGGATTAATGCCCCTGTCATCTGTAGGCTATAGTTTAAGGAATGAGACACAAACTTCCGATGGTGCAGAGGTCACCAATGTGTTCACGGGAGATGGTGGGCTAAACCGTATATATGCCTCTATAGGAATGCAAATTCTTAAAGACTTGAGCATTGGTGTTACGGCAAGCTACAATTTTGGAACGTTGGAATACAGAAGGGTCCAAAGTGTGGAAGATGTTCAGTTTGGAACTTTGGACGACCGTGAGTCCCGAATAAATGGGTACGACTTTAAATATGCGCTCAATTATAACCCAAGCATAAAAGATAAGTACACACTATATACTTCGGTATTGGTGAATACCCAAGGCAATCTTGTTTCAAAGAATTCAGCAAAACTAGGTTCGTTCTCGTTGGTCACTGGAGACGAGATTGAAGTGATAGATGTGGATTTGGATGCAAACAACCTTAGGAACACCGAGCTCAAAATACCCACAAGAACTACGGTTGGATTAGGTTTTGGGGAAAACAAAAAGTGGTTCATGGGCGGTGAATACAGTTTCCAACAGTTCAGCGATTTTGAAAACACATTCCTTGGCTTGGAAAATGTAACCTATAACGATGCAAGTACATACGCCTTTGGAGGGTATTTTGTGCCAGATTATCGTTCCCTGACCAGCTATTTTAAAAGAATTACGTACCGTGCAGGACTTCGGTACGATGTAACCGGGCTCCAAGTGAACAACAAGGAAATAAACAACTTTGGCATAACTTTTGGACTTGGATTACCGTTGGGGAATTCGTTCTCAAATCTAAACCTAGGTTTTGAACTGGGAAGAAGGGGTACCACAGATGCAGCCCTGATTGAAGAAAGCTATTTTAAGGTTAACGTAGGATTGTCCTTAAACGATAGATGGTTTGTCAAGAGAAAAATAAATTGATGGCCCTTTTTTTGAAGAAAAAATAAATAACCACCCATATAAGTTCCTTTAACAGGATTTATTAATGAAAATTTGTACTTTAACCACTTTAAAATTAGTAAGATGAAGAAGAAACACTACTTAACGATGATAGCGGCCATTATGTCGACGGGATTAAGTATGGCTCAAGCACAAAATCCAGAGTGCATGACCAATCTTTCCATTTACGCAGAACACGCTAAAGTAAAAAACTATGATGCCGCCTACGAACCATGGAAAATGGTTTATGAAAGCTGCCCAGACATCAACAAAGCCAATTTTTCCTATGGAGAAAAAATACTGGCACACAAAATAGATAACTCTTCTGGTGCCGATAAAGATGGATATATTCAAGAACTATTGTCATTATATGACAACAGTAGAAAATATTTCCCAAAGAACTACCCACCAGCGGCTACCGAAATAGATAAGGCACTTTTGCTTTATGACAATAAAATGGCTTCCGATGAGCAATTGTTCAATATGTTGGATAAGGCTTTTAAAGAAGACAGAGGCAATTTTAAGAATCCAAAGGCGCTATACCTATACTTTTCTGCCTTGGTTGATTTGCATGGAGCAGGGAAAAAAGACCTACAGGATGTCTTTGATACCTATGATGACGTTACTGAAAAAGTAGAGGAAGAAAACAAAAAATTGACCGACGTTGTCACCAAGTTACTTCCAAAGGACTCATTGGGCACCTTGACCTCAAAAGAGAAAAGAAGACTTAGGGTAGCCAGCACAAACTCAAAATCCTATGGTAAAATTGCAAGCAGTATCGACTCCAAGTTGGGAGCCTTGGCCGATTGCGACAACCTTATACCTTTGTATGAGAAGAGTTATGAAGAGAAAAAGGGAGATATAAAATGGGTAAAACGTGCCGTAGGAAGAATGTTCTCCAAAGAATGTACCGATGATCCCATGTTCCGCAAGCTGTTTGAAGCCCAATTGGCCCTTGACCCCTCAGCAGATGCCTACATGTACGGAGGTGTGTTGAAGCAAAAATCTGGAGATAACAAAGGAGCTATTGCAGACTTTAATAAAGCCGTGGAACTGGAGACAGATTCATACAAAAAGTCAAATATCCTATATAAAATAGCCACTATTGTTCGAAGAAGTAGTAAATCCCAAGCAAGAAGCTATGCCCTAAAAGCGGTTGATGCCAACCCGGCAAATGGTAAAGCCTATTTGTTGATTGCCAATCTTTATGCCGGAAGTGCCAACGATTGTGGAAGCTCGGCGTTCGAAAAAAGAGCCATCTACTGGAAAGCAGCCGATATGGCCAGCAAGGCAGGAAGAGTGGATCCTTCTTTGAGTGGGCGCGCCAGCCAAACAGCCGCTAGCTACAATGCAAAAGCACCTACCAAAGAGATGATATTCAGCTCTGGAATGGCAGGAAAAACCATTAGTTTCAACTGCTGGGTAGGAGGTAGTGTTAAAGTTCCTAATCTATAAGTTGAAACGGACATCCCAAAATATTTTAAAGTGTTTTGCCACGGCTTTTGTCGTGGCAATCCTTTTTATGTCATGTAAGGACGATTATCAAAGGGTGGGTGAAGAAGCCATAAAACCTGTTTTCCCTGAAAGAATTGCCCATAACTTCACCTTTACCTATACCGAGACGGTTGATGTCATGAGTTCCCAAGATTCTGCACAGTCTCGGGTAATTGCGGTGCTGTCCAGTCCTTTGTCCGAAGATTATGATAACCAAAACTTTAAATTCCGTACCTTTCCTAATGGGCTCAAGGTCGATTTTTTTGACGAGAAGAATCAAAAAAGTGTTGTAAAGGCTGATTATGGGATTGTATATTCCCA
>JAUICT010000282.1 GCA_030429325.1 Bacteroidia bacterium | reverse complement strand
TATTTCTGAAATGAAAACCCATATCACAGCGCCTTGGCCTACGGCATGTGATGCAATGAAAATGAGAATGAAAATGAGCAACAATACAGAACCTGCATTGGAATAAAAGCACCACGCTACCATGGATAGACTTATGATATACCCAAAAGAACCAATATACATCAATTGTTTTCGGCCCAATTTGTCTATCAAAGAAATCCCAACAAACGTGAAAATAAGATTAATGATGCCTATGGAGATAGAACTGAAAAGTGATTCGCCGGAAGCCAGACCTGCCCGTTCCAGAATTTCAGGGGCGTAGTACAGTACAAAATTTATCCCTGAAAGTTGGTTGAATGCCGCAATCAGAAAGGCTAAAATAAGGGGTCTGTTGTACTTGCCGGAGAAGAGCTTGTCTTTTTGCTTGTGGGTCGTTTCCTGAAGGGCCAGTTTTATTTGTGATAACTGCACAACTGCCTGATCTTGTCCTATCCCCAATAAGGTCAAGGAACGGATAACAATGGTTTCTTCATGATTTTTGAGCAAAAGCCATCTGGGGCTATGTGGAATCTTCAGGACCATAAGGGTATAAATGAGTGCGGGCAATGCCTCAATGCCCAACATCCAGCGCCATGCCACACCCTCGTTAAAAATGGCCCCAATCAGAAAATTGGATACAAAGGCAATCAAGATGCCAAAGACAATATTGAATTGGTACAGAGCAGTGAGCCTGCCACGATTTTCCGCTGTTGAGATTTCGGAGATATAAACCGGTGCCGCCACAGATGAGATTCCAACCCCAACCCCGCCAATAAATCGGAAGAATGAAAAACTGTACGCCTCCGGTGCCAATGCCGAACCCAAGGCAGAAATAAAGTAAAGCGCTCCTACCCAGAGCAAGGTTTTTTTTCGGCCCAGTCTATCGCAGGGGATACCTCCCAAAAGAGAGCCCATAACCGTGCCCCAAAGCGCCATGGACATAATAAAGATGCCATGAAAGGTGAAAATTGAATCTCCCAAAAACCAATTGGTGCCCCCAAAGGTCTTTAATGGGTTGGTTGGCCCCGGAAATGACCACAGTGTCAAATCCAAATAGAAAACCTGCCAAAGCGGCGGTCAAAGAAATCCTGAAAATACGTTTGTCCATTGAGGTCGGTTTCGCTAAAACTAACCAAAATATTTTAAAGTAAACGGGCTATATGCTGCATAATCAAAGGAGTGGCCCCAACATTCTGCGAAATGTATGTGGCGTTGATTTTTCCTGTTTTTTCCAAAAAATCAGCATCGGTTATCAGTTGATCCAATGCAAGGGCAAATTCTTTTGAAGTGGAAATAGGAATGATTCCCTTAAGTTCCACCAAATCTTCAGCCTCTTTGAAACCTTTAAAGTTAGGGCCAATCAATACGGGGATGCCATACACTGCGGGTTCCAAGGTATTGTGCAGTCCTGTGGCAAACCCTCCACCTACATAGGCCACTTGGGCATAACTGTAGATTTGGGTGAGAAGGCCAATGGTGTCAATGATCAAAACGTCATAATCTGAAAGAGTATGGCCGCCCATGTTGGAATAGCAGATGGTCTTTTTTGAAATGGAGCCCATCAGTCGTTCAATATGTTCGGGTTTAATTTTGTGCGGGGCAAGTACAAATTTCAAATCATGATTGGAAGAGTTGATATAGTCCACCAGTATCTTCTCATCGTCCGGCCAAGTGCTGCCGGCAACAAAGCAGGGTTGGGTTCCTTTAAATTGTTCCATGAAATCGAGATGGTTGTCCCGTTTCAAAATTTTATGAACCCTATCAAATCGGGTATCCCCACTTAGGGTGCTATTGGTAAAACCAATGGAAGCCAACAAGGTTTTTGAGGTCTCGTTTTGAACAAAGAAGTGGGAAAAACTCTTTAGACTGTTTCGCATAAATCCACCAAACGGCTTAAAAAAGATTTGGCGATTGGAGAAAATGGCCGATACCAATACGGTTGGTACATTTCTTTGTTTGAGTTGATGCAGGTAGTTGGGCCAAATTTCATATTTAACGAAAATGGCCAGTGAGGGGTTCACCAAATCCAGAAACCGGGATGCATTGGAATGGGTGTCCATGGGAAGATATACCACCACATCAGCAGCTGAGGTGTTCTTTTTTACTTCATAGCCCGATGGGGAGAAAAAGGAAAGCACCAATTTATGGTCGGGATACTGCAGGCGCAATTGTTCCAAAAGGGGGAGCCCTTGTTCAAACTCTCCCAGTGATGCTACATGCATCCAAATAGATTTGGTGCCTTTTGGGATGGCGGCCTGCACTAATTCGAAGGTTTTTTTTCGTCCAATGACAAAGAGCTTCATTTTGGGCTGAAATAGCGCAATGACCTTCAAGACATGCCATGAAAGACGCATTAGAATGTTGTAAACAAGGCGTAGGACCATCATATTCCGCTAAAATACATTCTTTCGGGAATAGGGCATTATGGGATCTTTATTTCTTAATTTTGAACCATAACTTATCAACATGAAAAAAATACAGATGGTAGACCTCAAAGGCCAGTACGAAGGCATTAAAAATGAGGTGAACGATTCCATAGCCGAAATCTTGGATTCCTCGGCATTTATCAATGGCCCGCACGTACATGCCTTTCAGAAGGAGTTGGAGGAATATTTGGACGTAAAACACGTGATCCCCTGTGCCAATGGTACGGACGCCCTACAGATTTGCATGATGGGATTGGGATTGCAACCCGGTGATGAGGTAATTACGGCCGATTTTACCTTTGCGGCCACTGTGGAGGTTATTGCACTTTTGAACCTGACCCCTGTTTTGGTGGATGTGGAGCCAGATACCTTCAATATAGATGTCAAGGCTGTGGAGAAAGCCATCACACCAAAGACCAAGGCCATTGTTCCGGTTCATTTATTTGGGCAATGCGCCAATATGGATGCCCTCATGGACTTGGCCAAGAAACACGATTTGTATGTGATTGAGGATAATGCCCAAGCCATTGGGGCCACATACACTTCCGCCAATGGGAAAAAACAAAAGGCAGGAACCATAGGCCATGTGGCATCGACTTCCTTTTTTCCATCCAAAAATTTAGGCTGTTATGGCGATGGTGGTGCCATATTCACCAATGATGATGATTTGGCCCATATAATAAGAGGGATGGTCAACCATGGTATGTATGAACGGTATTATCATGATGTGGTCGGGGTCAATTCACGATTGGATTCCATTCAGGCGGCGGTGCTGCGCGCCAAACTCCCAAAGTTGGACATGTACAATCAAAAAAGATGGGAGGCTGCCTCTAAATACTCCAAGGCTTTTGAAGGACAGGAGCACATAGTTGTCCCTAAGATTGGATATGACGGTGGCGTAAACCAGAATAGCCCTGATTGTCATGTTTTCCATCAGTATACCTTACGGATATTAAACGGCAAAAGAGACGGTTTGGTGCAATATTTAAATAGTAATTCCGTTCCATGTGGAGTGTATTATCCAGTTCCCTTGCACAAGCAAAAAGCTTATGCGGATACACGATATAATGAAGCTGATTTTCCAGTAACCAATCGGTTGGTGGAGGAGGTGATATCTCTTCCCATGCACACTGAATTGGATGATGGGCAGATTCAATTTATAACCAATTTGGTTATTGATTTCGTAAACCAATAAACATGAAAATACTTGTAACAGGAGGATTGGGGTACATAGGTTCCCATACTGTTGTTGAATTACAGAACGAAGGCTTTGAAGTGGTTGCCATTGACAATCTCTCCAACTCATCCAAAGATGTTTTGGAAGGTATAGAGGCCATCACAGGGAAGAAACCCATTTTTGAAGAGTTGGATTTAAGGGAAAAAACCAAAGTCCAAGATTTTTTTACAAGACATGGTGATATTGCTGGTGTAATCCACTTTGCAGCATCCAAAGCTGTGGGCGAGAGCATGGAAAACCCCTTGCTCTACTACGAAAACAACCTTGGGGTTTTGGTGTACATTTTGCAGGAATTGATTAAAAAGAACAACTCCAATTTTATTTTCAGTTCTTCCTGTACAGTATATGGTGAAGCTGATGAAATGCCCATTACGGAAGATGCACCGGTTAAATCTGCCGAATCTCCCTACGGAAATACAAAACAGGTTGGAGAGGAGATCATTTATGATACATGTC
>JAUICT010000281.1 GCA_030429325.1 Bacteroidia bacterium | reverse complement strand
CCAAGTTAGAGATATTGATGTTGAAGATTACCTCTTCACCAACCACTGGACTAAGCTTATCCACCGACTTGCGCAATAGCAAATCGGATATTGAGATAGGAGTTGGTGTTATGGATACTTGATCATCTTCAGCGCCATTGTTGTTTCCCGGGGTCGAATCTATATCCATCTCGGTTAATCCTGTAAGTTCTGCGGTATTGCTGTAATCACCACTTGAAAGCACATTGGCCGTTATGTTAAGGGTTTCCGTATTGGAACTGTTTAAACTGCCAACATTCCAGACTCCGTTCACAGCATTATAACTTCCCGAAGAAGGTACTGCACTCACCAAGCCATACCCAGAAGCCAATAGGTCGGTGACCACAACGTTAGTGGCATCACTTGGACCATCATTGCGCACGGTTACCGTAAAAACAATTTGATCGCCCACATTAGGGGTCAGATTATCTGCCGTCTTGGTGATTGATAGGTCTACCAAAGGTTCAGGGATGACTACAACTTCGTCTTGATCGTCTTCCGCTGGAACATTATTGTTGGGTGTTGAATCAGCATCAAATTGATCATGGTTGGTAACTTCTGCAATGTTGGTATATATTCCAGCGGGGTTTACGCTTGCCATAATGTTTAGGCTTTCCGAAGCCCCATTGGTCAAAGTGCCTACATTCCACAGACCCGAAATAGCATTGTAGCTACCTCCCCCATTATCCGAAATATAAGTAAATCCAGACGGAAGAAGGTCAGTTACCTCTACCGAAGTTGCCGTGTTTGGACCCGCATTGGAAATGGTCAACACAAACATGACATTATCACTTACCAAGGGAGGGGATTTGCTGATCGTTTTGGTCAAAGAAAGATCTATGACTTCAACAGGGGTCAAGGAAACATCGCCTTGGTCATCTTCCGAAGAAACGCCATTGGCAGGGGTTGAATCCAAATCGTACCCATCTGAAGCAATGACCTGCGAGGTGTTCGTGTAATTTCCACTCGGGTTAACGGTAACATCAATCGTCAAGGTTTCCGATGCGCCATTGGCCAAAGTGCCCACCTGCCAAAATCCTGTGGCCGAACTATAGGTTCCGGCCGTGGCGGTGTACGACACAAAATTAAACCCAGAAAGAAGTTGATCTACCACTACCACATTGGTAGCATCATCTGGACCGTCATTGGTCAAGATTATTTCAAAACTGATCTGCTCACCAACGCCTGGTGCCAAATTATTGCCTACAACGGATTTTATCAAAGATAAATCCGCTTGTTGTGGCGATGCGGTAAGGGCGTCTTCATCGTCCTCACTCTGATCACCATCATCATTGTTTGGCGTACTGTCCAAATCAATTTGATCACAAAAAGTAATCTGCGCAATATGTTCAAATTCGTTTGAAACTCCAGTAGGAGTTTGTACAGTTGCATTGAATGTAAGCGCCAAAGTATTGGTTCCCTGTGGCACAGTAAGCCCCGACCACACTACGGCCTGCGACCCAATAAAAAAGGTTCCCCCGTTGCTTATCGCAGTAATATTGCCATAGCCCGGTGGTATGAGGTTCTCAACAGCAACCCCAGTGGCATCCACATCTCCCAAATTGCTAAGATTGATTGTAAAATTGACTATATCCCCAACATCCGGGACAGTATTACTAGCCAAAGCTTCCACTTCAAGATCCACACCCAAAAAAGTAACTCCCACAGTATCTGACACTGTTATACAAGTAATATCGGATACGGTCCATTCAAAAATGTAAACCCCAGGTACCATACCAAATACTTGCGTGCCAGGATCGTTATCATTGGCAAAACTCACCAAAGATGGGCCAGACAATTGTGTCCAGGTTCCCGTACCCAGAACAGGGGATACCGCATTTAAAAAAACTGATGTCGTTTGATTTTCGGTCTGATCTGGTCCAGCGTCTGCTACACATAACTGACCATATCCCATCTGAATGGAGATGAACATGAACAAAACAACCAAGCACTGGTCTTTTTTGTTCCAACAGTATTGAAATATGTTCATAGTTGAGGAAATGAGGTTGAGCTTAGGAGACTAAGCCTACCCAAACATATCAACAAACATTAACAAAACGGAAGTTATGTTGTATTTCATCGATCATTTGTTGTGAAACATCGGATATATGAGGAGAGCTCTTACGTTAAGCTAATTACCTTTGACCAACAATGATTTTAAAGTATTGATAATCAATATTATATATTCTTCATTACTTTACCTTGATACCACAACTTGGTAATGACTTTGAACATTTAGAAAAAATGAAGAATTTGCCTAGAGATAAATGATGCTAGCGGACACATTTTTTTTGGGAAAGCGGGAATAATACGTATGCACTTGAGACCTCAACCATTTTGCTCAACTTTATGAACAGTCAATACAAGTCCCAGTCAAAATACAGTTTACCTTCTCTACTTCATAACCCATGGGCAACGAAAATTGAACCTCTTCCTTTAAGCACTCAATAGTTTGGCATTTGGTACACCTGAAATGAAAATGATGGGTTGGCACTTGGTTTTCCCCACAGTTGATACAAAATGCAAAATACTGTTTCCCATCCTCGGCCACTATTCTGTGCACAATGCCGTCATCACAGAAACTGTTCAAGACCCTATAAATGGTTGCACGGTTTATGTCAATGTCGATTTCCCGTTCAATAGCATCCTGGCTCATGGCCTTGCCTCTTCGGGACAACAAATCCAATACCGCTTCTTTGGTAGGTGTGCTTCTTCGTTTCATAATTTATTAATGCGACTTTGTTGCAATAATAAAAAATGTTTCTAACTTTGGCAACCCAATCCCTCATAAAACCATAAAATGGAACAAAGTAGTGTTTTTGATGTGATCATAGTCGGCGGCAGCTATGCCGGTTTATCAGCAGCCATGGCCCTAGGTAGATCTTTAAAAAAAGTCTTGGTGATAGATTCGGGCGAACCCTGCAATAAACCCACGCCCCATTCCCATAACTTCCTTACCCAAGACGGAAAGACCCCTTCTGAAATTTCATCTATTGCCCAACAACAAGTATCACAATATAAGACTGTTCATTTCCATACGGATGTTGCTATTGATGGAAAAAAAACAGCCGAAGGTTTTGAAATCAGCACCCAATCCGGAAAAAAATTTGAAGCCAAAAAGTTGATTTTTGCCACAGGAGTGAAGGACAATATTCCCAATATCCCAGGATTTTCTGAATGTTGGGGAAAAACAGTCATCCATTGCCCCTATTGCCATGGATATGAATTTCATGGAAAAAAGACCGGGATATGGGCCCCTTCGGAAAAAGCATTTCATCTGGCCGGTTTGGTCAACAATCTTACACAGGACCTCACCATGATTACCTCCAATAAAAGTGATTTTACAACGGAGCAAGTAGAAAAGCTTCAACAACATAACATCAAAATTGAAGAAGGTGAAATCCATCAGATTGAACATAAAAATGGAAACTTGGTCCATATCGTTTTTAAAAATAGGAAAAAAGTACCGCTCGATGCGCTCTATGCCGGAATCCCTTTTGAACAGCACTGCAAAATTCCAGAAACATTGGGTTGCGAAATTACAGAACAGGGATACCTCAAAATTGATGGGTTTCAAAAAACAACCGTAGATGGTGTTTATGCCTGCGGAGACAACACTAGTCCCATGCGCTCCGTGGCCAATGCCGTTCAACAGGGGAATTTTGCCGGAGCGGTAATCAATAAAGAACTGACCGAGGAATCTTTCTGAACAAAAATGGCCAGTTTTGTTCGCTTCCTATCAAAAACTTGATATTAACACGGCTTAAGCTACAATTGCAGAACTTTTTTAATAAGTTTGTGGGATTATGAAAAAGAATCGTCTAATACATAGCATTGCGTACTTTTTCCTCGCACTGTTCCTTACCACGGAACTGGCAGGACTGCACGTGCTTTCACATGATGACGATAAGGACTATCCGGACCATTGTGCCATATGCCACAATATTGCAGCTGACCATCAAGTCCCTGCTGTACTTTCAGATTCAGACGAACTCCTGACCAAAATCGTTGAATTTGTCCTTCAAAAGGAAATAGGCGTAGATTATGATGCACACATTCCATCCGACACAAGCCTGAACCTTCCTTTTTCGCGCCCCCCTCCCACAGTCTAATTTTCCTTAC
>JAUICT010000280.1 GCA_030429325.1 Bacteroidia bacterium | reverse complement strand
GACTTATTGACCACCTTACCCAAAATTTTAAACTGAACCAACCTTCATCCCTAATGGGTATTGGTGATGATGCTGCCGTTCTGGATTTTGCCGATAAAAAAATCGTGGTTTCCACCGATATGTTGGTGGAAGGTGTTCATTTTGATTTAAGCTATATGCCTTTGAAGCATTTGGGGTACAAATCGGTCATTGTAAACCTGTCCGATATCTATGCCATGAATGCCATGGCCACCCAGGTGACTGTTTCCATTGCGGTTTCCAACAGGTTTCCTTTGGAAGCACTTGAGGAGTTCTATGAAGGTGTTGCCACAGCCTGTAAAATATACCATGTGGACCTTGTTGGCGGGGATACGACCTCTTCCAATAAGGGTATGATCATCAGCGTCACTGCCTTGGGTGTGGCCGATGAAAAAGACATTGTTTACAGAAAGGGAAGCAAAGCCAATGATCTATTGGTGGTAAGTGGCGATTTGGGAGGAGCCTACTTGGGGCTGCAAGTGTTGGAGCGTGAAAAAGAAGTGTTCAAAGTGAACCCCAATAGTCAACCAGACCTGGAACCCTACTCCTACATTGTGGAGCGTCAACTAAAACCTGAAGCCAGAAAGGACGTTGTGGAGCTGTTAAAAAAATTGGAGGTAAAACCCACTTCCATGATTGATATTAGCGATGGACTTTCCTCAGAAATATTGCACTTGTGCAAGCAGGGTGAAGTTGGTTGTAATCTGTTTGAAGATCAAATCCCATTGGACCCAACAGTCATCTCCACTGCCGAAGAATTTAAAATGGATAGCACCATGATTGCTTTGGGCGGTGGTGAGGATTATGAGCTGTTGTTCAGTATTGATCAAGAAGACTATCCTAAAATCAAGGCCAATCCCAATTTTACCGTTATTGGACATATGACCGAGAAAGCAGAGGGAGCACATTTAGTTACACGGGCAAAAACCAAAATTCCATTAACGGCCCAAGGATGGAACTCTTTTAGTGGCTAACAGAAAAAATCCCGAAAATCAAGGGTATCCACGTCATGGTCTTGGGGCACGCAACCGATAGCTGTAGGTACTTACTTAAGTTTCCGGGATAAATCAGTACTTTCCCTAAAAGAAAAAAGGGCTATGCTACTTGGTGCACCACCCTACTTTTTCTTTTTCTGTACATATCTTCCAATGTGCTGTTGATTTCCTGCATTTGGGGCGTAAGTGCAGAGAGTTTGCCACTTACATCGGTAGTGACCTGTTTTTGGCAATGGATACATTTGTATTCCTTAATGTGTTGGGTCACTTTTTTGGAGACCACATAATGGTGGCCAAAAAGGTTGCAGAAGAAAGAGGAGAATTTGTTGCCATGTTGGGTAGAGGAAGTCTTCATAAGCTGGTGTTGTTTGGAGAGCATGTGCGATTTGGGGAATCGAAAAAATGCCGTAATTAGTTAACTGTAATTTTTTGTTATACGTTGGTTTTTAGTTGAACGGTTTTCTTTTTGAACGAATGTTAATAACTTTTTATTTTACGGATATTTCAGCAAATCATTTTTTTCGATGAAATACACTCTAATCGACAAAAAGTCAACTTATTTCGTTGAGTTGCACTTTCGAAATATAACACTTTAAGAAAATATTATCAACACTTTATGAACAAAAAAACGTTGACGGTTGTCTCTTTTGCACTTTTCTCCCTATTTTTTGGTGCAGGCAATCTTGTTTTACCGCCACAATTGGGATTTAAGTCTGGTGAATTATGGTGGTTGGTCACCTTGGGGTTTTGCCTTTCTGCAGTAATCATCCCTCTATTGGGCATTTTGGCCCATGCACGCTTACAGGGCACCATGTTCGATTTTGCCAAAAAGGTTTCCCCAGCCTTCAGTTGGGTATACTGTTATTTGGTCTATATAATTTCAATTTCCCTTCCTTCTCCCAGAACGGCCTCCGTTACGCATGAAATGGCCATTCAACCTTTATGGGACAGTCCAGCATGGATGACCAGCGTCCTGTATTTTGTCCTGGTCTATATTTTTGTAATCAATCGCTCTAAAATATTGGATTTGGTAGGGAAACTGCTCACACCGGGCATCCTAATCATATTGCTGTTCATCTTCGTTATCGCGACTTTTTCGTTCGATTTTAACTTTACGTCCCATACTTTAGATCATCCTTTTAGTCATGGCATTTTGGAGGGTTACCAAACTTTTGATGCCATAGGGGCCGTTGTGGTCGGGGCCGTCATTATCATTTCCATCAACATAAAAAACAAGGAGGCTTCTTTTGAATCCAAAAAAAGTCTCATCCGAAAAGCAGGATTTTTAGCAGGTTTGGGATTGTTCTTGGTCTATGCCGGACTTATTTTTACCGGGGCTGTGTTTGGAGACTCCTTTGACCCTTCCATTTCAAGAACGGCACTTTTAAGCGGTATCAGTTTGCAGACCTTGGGCAATACTGCACATTTATTCCTTAGTCTTTTGGTAAGTCTTGCCTGTTTCACCACTGCCGTGGGTATTGTTACGGGAACTTCCGATTTTATTAGGGGCCAATTCAATGATTCTGTTTTAGCCTACCGTATAACCGCGATCATAGGTTGTGTGTTGGGCGTTCTCATGGGGCAACTTAATGTAGACTATATCATTGCTGTGGCTCTTCCTGCCCTTATGCTCATTTATCCCATTACCATTGTATTGATCGTACTGAATGTGGTGCCTGAAAAGCTTGCATCGCCCAAGGTATTCCAATGGGTAGTTGGAACCACCTTAGTTTTTAGTATCCCCGATTTTTTGGGAAGTGTGGGGTTGGGTTCTACAATAGGATCATACACGGAATGGTTGCCTTTGACCAACTATCAATTGGGGTGGGCGATTCCCGCCTTAGTGGTCTTTGTGGTCTCCAATCTATTTCAGGAAAAAACCAGGTGATTGCTATTTATTAGAACGATGCCGATAGCACCACTCCAAAAGTTTCTCCGCCTTGGAAATCTATCTTGATGCCTTTAAAAAAATCGTTATCCCCAAACACCATTTTCTTCACAAAAGGAGCGATTTTGTAGGCCAGTTTTGTACTTAAAATACCTATTCCTGCACCGGTAACCACATCGGTAAACCAATGGCGGTTGTTGTACATCCGCAAAAAGCCGGTACTCGCCGCCACCATATATCCCGATATCCCATACCAAATGGACACTTCCTTAAATTCTTGGTTCAAAAATTCGGCGGCCATAAAAGCCGTTGCCGTATGCCCCGAAGGAAAGGCATTATAGGCCGTTCCATCCGGTCTTTGGATTGCCGTAAGCCTCTTAAGGCCTTGCACCGTAGCTCCCATGATCACATATGCGGTGCCTAAGGCGATGGTCCTATCCTTAAAATTATGCTTCCCCTTGACTCCAAATGCATTCAAGGCATATACAGAAACCATGGGAACATACTGGGTGTAATCATCTATATAAGTACCCCGCTTCCGGATGGCGTTCATCTCACTTTTCATTTGCTGATTAAAGCGTTTGATGCCGTCACTTTCAAGACCTATGAACCCATAACTTATCAAGGCGGTGGGGATGATCAGTTTTTTGTAATTGAACTCGGAATTGATGTTTTGTTCTAGGGAATCTGGCTGTATGCGTTGTGCAAACAGATTCGGACAAAACAAACAGAAGACTACTGCCAGTTTTATAAAATCTGTCATTCTTTTTTAATTGTACACGCCTCCAAGGCATGAAGTAGGTTAAACTTAATCGATGCCAAAACTTGGGACAGTTCTGGAATAACGCTGTGAATTTCAATATTCTAGAAACAGGTAAGTAGGCCAAATTGATGAATGGCCCCTATGGGTTCACCAATCCCATAAAGTAATTGACGGGGGTTTTCCAAAACCCCGCAAAGAAGAAGAATAAAAGCTACGGAGACTTTACCGGTGTAGCTCGGACTTTAGCTTTACCAGCTCGCCCAACAATCGGGTTTCCTTTACCCGATCGGATAGGTTCATGGCTTGTGCCACTCGGTAAATTTCAAAGTTCAGGGTGTCAATTTCCGTTTCCCTTTTGTTGTTGATGTCCTGCAAGGTGGAGATAAACTGGCCGTCGGACATTCGGCTTATGGTCAATACTTGGTCTTCCAATTCCGAAGTGCCCAGGTCCACCCCTTTTTTGTTGGCAATGGTCACGCA
>JAUICT010000279.1 GCA_030429325.1 Bacteroidia bacterium | reverse complement strand
GAATCTGGCTGTATGCGTTGTGCAAACAGATTCGGACAAAACGAACAGAACAGTACTGCAAGTTTTATAAAATCTGCCATTCTTTTTTTAATTGTGCACGCCTCCAAGGCATGAAGTAGGTTAAACTTATCTGCGGCCAGAACGGGACGGTTCAAGCGTTAGAGCCTCGAAGTTCAGGGTTCCCTAGATAAGTTTGTGTGCTCAATTGACGAATGGCAGGTATGGGTTCACCAATCCCATAAAGTAATTGACGGGGGATTCCGAAAACCCATAAAAAAGAAGAATATGCTTGGAGGTTCTATCGGTGTAGCTCGGACTTTAGCTTTATCAGCTCGCCCAACAGTCGGGTTTCCTTTACCCGATCGGATAGGTTCATGGCTTGTGCCATTCGGTAAATTTCAAAGTTCAGGGTGTCAATTTCCGTTTCCCTTTTGTTGTTGATGTCCTGCAAGGTGGAGATAAACTGGCCGTCGGACATTCGGCTTATGGTCAATACCTGGTCTTCCAATTCCGAAGTGCCCAGGTCCACCCCTTTTTTGTTGGCGATGGTCACACATTCCGTGATTACCCGTTGCGCAATGGCCAATACCTCCTTATCTCTGTGGAAGATACCATTGTCCACTTCCAACAAGGGGCAAATGGAATTAAAGACGCTATTGGCAATGGCTTTTTTCCAGATGGCGCGCTGAATGTTCCTTTCCGCCACAAATCTGAAATTGGGCGTATCCAATAGACCTACCACAGTTTCCAAGCTCGAAGTTTTTTGCTGGATAACCCCAATGGGTGATTCCGCAACAGGTTTGTAGCTAACCGTATTGGGAGCATTGTGCTGACTGGTCATAAAAAGAACGCATCGATACAGTTCACCAAAGCCTTTCTCCAAAAAAGGTTGCTCCACACCCAGACCATTTTGCAACAAAACTAAGGGTGATTTTTTGGCTATGCTCTCCAGCTTTTCGGCAAGTGCCTCGTTCCCAAACGACTTGTTCGTGAGGACCACCAATCCCTCCAAGGTTTTATGGTTGTTCAAGGTACTGATGCTGATATTCGCCTCTAGCTGAGCTCCATCCTTCAACTGTAAGGTGATTCTTTGTTGATGGGGTTTGCCCTGACCTTCGCGACCTCGAATCAACTCCACTTCCTTTCCTTGATGATGGAGACAAACGGCCAATGTTTTTCCTATAGAACCTGCCCCGATGATGTAAACTTTCATAGCCCTAAGTTATCATGTTTATCTTAAACTATCTCAGGTCGGAAAGTATTCTATGGAAGCATTAGTCAGAACCCCGCTTTTTCTTATTATAGTAATACAGAGCATAGGCAATCCCCGCTAGGATCACAAAAGGCAAATAACTGCCAATGGCCACGCCAATTTCATAGGCGCTGTCCGGCGCTTCCTGTATTTTCTTTTCTATATCGGCTTGCTGGAGTATTAGGAAAAGTGGTTTCATGGTCACTTGGGTAGAAGTCAAAAAAGTTTCCCCGCTAAAATACGATATAAAACATTGGGGCAACTTGAATTGCATTTTCAAGGCCGCCCCAATATCCATTACATCCCCAGTTTAATTATCTCATCTTACACATGGGTAAAAACTTTGTTTACAATTTTCCAGTTTCCATCTATCTGGGACAAGGATAAGTAATCGTAATAGTTATAGCCAGAAAAAGGCACATGCAGTTTGGCCATGGCTATCTTTCCCAATATCTCGAGGCCAATGATCGACATTTGAAATTCCTC
This sequence comes from Bacteroidia bacterium, assembly GCA_030429325.1. Lineage (GTDB taxonomy): Bacteria > Bacteroidota > Bacteroidia > Flavobacteriales > Flavobacteriaceae > Flagellimonas. Next base: position 2,418 of record JAUICT010000279.1, on the reverse strand, counting down.
TCCCAATACATTTGGACTTTGGCGGTTTTTCACCGTTTCCAAATATTCCTGTTTGCTCTTTAAGTAGTCCACCCCTTTTATATCGCCATAGAGGTGGGTGTTTTCATGAAAACATGCATCCAACTTGTCCACATCTCCGTTGAAGATACCATCAAAATAATCGGTGATCAGCTGTTCAATTGATTCTCTACTTTCTTTATACATCATCCTTTCTTTAAATGGCATGCCCCACTGTATGTCCGCCTGCAACGTTAATGGTCTCCCCCGTAATGAAATCTGCCGAGGCCAAATAATAGGCTGCCTCCGCAACCTCATGGGCCTCCCCAATCCGGTTCAGCAGGTGTAGGCCAGCCAAGCTATCGGCATCCTCCACTCCTATTTTACCTTGCAATGGGCTTCTGATGATGCCCGGGGCTATAGTGTTTACCCGTATGTTCTGTTTTCCAAACTCAGCGGCCAATTGTCGCGTAAGGGCATGTATGGCCCCTTTGCTGGTCAATGGTGCTGTGGCCGGAAATCCATCAATGGCATGGTCCACCAATACCGTTCCTATGTTGATGATGGAGCCTCCTCCCTGTTTTATCATGTGGGGGATGACTTCTTGGGATGCGATATAAGTTCCCATGAGGTTCACCTTCCAGAAGAGCTCCAGTTCATCCTCCTTGACATCAAGGAAGGGTTTGGGGGAAAAAATTCCGGCATTATTGATAAGGACATCAACAGAACCAAATTTTTCCAAGGCTATTCCAGCCAATTTTTTTCCAGTTTCACGTTTGCTGATATCCCCAGCAAAATAGATTGCCTGCGATGGGCTTCCAAGTGAACGATATGCATTTTCAAGATACTCCTCGTTGGAAGAGTTCATGACCACATTACTCCCCTTTTCAATAAAATAGCGAGCCGTTTCCTTTCCTAAACCCGATGAGGCTCCTGTGATAATTATGGTCTTGCCTTTCATGCGTTCTGTTTTTTGGTTTCCGAGTATTGTCTCCCATTATGGCCCCAATTGTCCACCGATACCTCATCGATGACCACATGGGTGGTCTGTGGGTTCTTATGGAGAACTTTTACCAGTAATTGGGTCACTCCCTCTATCAATTGCTGTTTTTGTGCTTTGGTCACCTGTTCATCGGTGACCTTAATGTTAACGTATGGCATAACATTCATTTTTAAATTAATACCATACAAAGGTCCATGGAAAGGTAAAGACGTAAAAAGACCTATATCACATATTTGGAGTGATATAGGTCACATAAAATATTATATCAAACTAGTTAAGGATGCAGCCGGCTGAGTGTCTCGCGGGAAACCCCAAGATAAGCTGCAATCAGTTTCTTCGGAACACGTTGAAAAAGACTGGGATACTCTTCCAACAAGAGATCGTATCGTTCTTTGGCAGAATTTTTTAATAGCGATAAAATCCGGTTTTGCATGGCAACTGTTCCATTCTTGCTCTTCTTGGCCCAAAAACGCTCCATCTTATGCATTTGACCCGTTAGTTTTTCCCTATTCTCGTACGTGATGTACAAGAGGTCGGTGTCCTCAAGGCAATCTATGGACATCCTTGAGGGAGTACGCTTCACAAAGGATTCGTAATCCGTGATCCACCAATTTTCCATTCCAAACCGTAAAATGTGCTCCTTGCCATCATCATCCAAAAAATAACTTTTCACACATCCTTTCACCACCCAATATTCCTTGTCCACAATATCGCCTTCCTGAACAAGATATTGGTGCTTTCGTTTTTGGATATGGCCAAAATGGCTGTGAATAAAGTCGAACTCTTCGTCAGTCAATTCAACCACTTCTTCAATATGTTTCCTTAGGAAGTCCATCAGGTATTCATCAACTCCTCTATTTCTTCAATTTCAATGGGGATATTCCGCATTAAATTGAACGGTTCCCCATTTTCCTGGATGACCACATCGTCCTCCAAACGGATGCCCATACCCTCTTTTGGGATATAAATACCCGGCTCCACCGTAAAGACCATATTGGCCTTCATGGGGGTTTTCAATTCGCCATAGTCATGGGTATCCAATCCAATGTGGTGACTGGTACCATGCATGAAGTATTTTTTGTAAGCCGGCCAATTGGGGTCCTCGTTCTGCACATCGGCCTTGTCCAAAAGCCCAAGACCCAACAATTCCGAGGTCATAATTTTGCCCACTTCTTTATGGTATTCGGCCCAAAGCGTTCCGGGCACCAACATTTTAGTGGCTTGGTCCTTTACCCTGAGTACGGCACTGTACACTGCTTTTTGACGGTCGGTAAACCTTCCGTTGGCGGGTATGGTCCGGGTAAGGTCACTGGAGTAATTGGCATATTCCGCAGCTAAATCCATCAAGATCATATCTCCGTCCTTTACCTGTTGGTTATTTTCCACATAGTGGAGCACATTGGCGTTTGCCCCTGATG
>JAUICT010000278.1 GCA_030429325.1 Bacteroidia bacterium | reverse complement strand
TAGAAAGGGAAATTCTAAAAACCCTTCTCACAAAAATGGCTCCGGGATTTGCATTCAACGAAAACCTACAGATCACAGCCAAGGAAATAGAGGCCAGTAAACTCATCCCAAGCCATCTCCAGGTCAATTCACCAAAACATCACACACGACCTAAAGTCCACAATCTCAACTTTGGCCTTCTATCGGGAAAAATACGGGAGACTTCCATAAAAATGGGTGATGTAAAAATCCTCAACCAAAGCCTTTATGGCTCCTATCTTATGTATATTCCCTTTTTCACCCATTTTATGTTGTTCACCACCTATCTGAGACCATGGCTTTCCAAAAAGCATAGCTTTGAACAGACCGGAAGCAGTTTCCTGGGCATGTTTGCCATCATGGACTTCAACAAAAAATTCAATGGCACCACCATTGTCCTTCCCGATCAGCTTGAAAAAAGAGTGGGTTACCTCGCCAAGACCATCCAACAATTGAACCTGAACCGAGACCCATTTGTAAGCCTTGAAAATCCTGAGTTTGAAAAAGAGTTTGTGGTCTACAGTACCGATCAGGTGGAGGCACGCTATATTTTGACCCCTTCCCTAATGGAGCGAATAACCAACCTAAAAAGAAAGGTGAACAGACCGATCATGCTTTCATTTAAAGAAAATAAGCTGTACATGGGAGTACATCATCCCTACGGCTTTTTCAGTTTGAACGAGAGCAAGAACTTAACCACCTCCAACGCCATTGAGCTCTTTTATGAAGACATCAGCACCGCCATGGGCATTGTGGAGGATTTGAACCTGAACACCAAAATCTGGAAACAATGACCTTGTTTACCCATCAAAACTTGCATTAACGATTTATTTTGATACTATTACAGTAAATTCAAATACTTTTGTATTGTTTCCTGAAGAAATATTATGCCTGAAACCATTGTAAAATTAGAGGATGTAGCGGTATTCCAAAATGAAAACCTCATACTCAAGGACATCAATCTTGAAGTAAAAAAAGGGGAATTTGTGTATGTGATAGGAAAAACCGGTAGCGGTAAAAGTAGTTTTATGAAAACACTTTATGCAGATATCCCCCTAAAACAGGGCAATGGCCACGTAGTGGATTTTGACCTTAGAAAACTTCAAGAAAAAGAAATCCCTTTTCTTCGAAGAAAACTGGGTATTGTTTTTCAGGATTTCAAACTGTTGCCCGATCGCAACGTGAACAATAATCTTCTTTTTGTACTCAAGGCCACTGGTTGGACGGACCCGTCAAAGATGAATTCCAAAATAGAAGAGGTTTTGGACAAAGTGGGCATGAAGACCAAAGGTTTTAAATATCCGCATGAACTTTCTGGCGGGGAACAACAACGTATTGCCATTGCCCGTGCCCTTTTGAACGACCCTGAACTTATTCTTGCCGATGAGCCAACGGGAAACCTTGACCCACAAACCAGCGTTGAGGTCATGAAGGTTCTTCAAGACATCAATCAAAATGGACGCACCATCATTATGGCCACCCATGATTATGCTTTAATTTTAAAATACCCCCATAAAACTTTAAAATGTGATGGCAGCAAGGTTTTTGAAGTCATCCAAAAAGCGGTTTAGTACATATCAGCAGTCATGTAAATGCCAAAAAACATCAGAAAGAAGTGGTAAATGACGATCATTATGCATAGTTTGCCACCAAAACTTTGACCACCAAAAGTTTTTTTGTTTCTTTTGTCTAAACAAAAATTCCTTCCATTTATGGAAATTCTTGGTATCGACATCGGTGGATCGGGCATTAAAGGAGCTTTGGTCAATGCCGAAACTGGCGAAATGTTAACCGAACGACATCGAATTCCCACTCCTAAATCCCGAAAACCACAAGAAATGGCCAAGGTTGTGACCCAAATTGTGGAGCATTTTAATTATAGTGGCCCTGTTGGATGTGGTTTCCCTACCATTGTAAAAAACGGAGTTTGTATTTCTCCTGGAAATCTTGACCCCAGTTGGGTTGGTGTTAACATCGATGAACTATTTACCGAAGCCACCGGACATGAGGTCACTGTATTGAACGATGCCGATGCCGCTGGCTATGCCTCCATGAACTACGGTGCCGGAAAGGGACAGGATGGCCTTGTGATCATGATCACCATTGGTACCGGGTTGGGCAGTGGCGCTTTCTACAATGGTGTCCTACTTCCAAATTTTGAATTGGGACAGATTCCCTATAAGAAATACAAGAAGATTGAAAAATGGGCTGCCGCCTCTGCCAAGGAACGTGAAGGCCTCAGCTATAAAAAGTGGGGCAAGCGTTTCAACAAATTCCTGAATTTGGTGGAATTGATCGTTAATCCAGACTTGATCATTGTTGGTGGAGGCACATCAAAAGACTGGGATCAGTTTAAACATCTCATCGATATTGAAACCAGAGTGGTAAAAGCAGAACTTATGAACCATGCTGGTATCATTGGGGCTGCCGTGGGTTGTTTACGGGAACAACATCACGGGCATTTGCATTGATGCTTAGCACAATAGCAAATCCAAGTACAAAAATATTTCAGATGTAGAACCATTGTCAGTTCGAGTGCCCGCCTGAGACGGATGGGAAGGTAGTCAAGAACGACAAATTCCAATACCGAAGTACCTAATAGATTAGGTCGTCCTAGCTTACATAAACTTAGGGTCAAAAGCCTAAACGGCCCCTACTCTACCTTGTTACGCTTACGATCTACTTCCTTTAGATAAATCTTTCGAAGTCTAATATGGTTGGGAGTTACCTCTACATACTCATCTTTTTGGATGTATTCCAAGGCTTCTTCCAACGAAAATTTAATAGCGGGTACAATCTTGGCCTTATCATCCGCACCTGCAGAACGAACATTGGAAAGTTTCTTGGTCTTGGTTACGTTTATAGCCATATCGTCTCCCCTGGAGTTTTCACCAATCACCTGACCTTCATAAATTTCCTCTCCCGGGTCAATGAAAAACTTACCTCTTTCCTGTAATTTATCAATGGAATAAGGAATAGCAGTTCCATTTTCCATGGAAATCAAGGAACCGTTCAATCGCTGCGCAATGTCTCCTTTCAAGGGTTGGTATTCCTTAAATCGGTGGGCCATAATGGCTTCACCGGCAGTGGCAGTCAATAATTGGTTTCGCAGTCCAATGATTCCCCTGGAAGGAATCATGAACTCACAGATCATTCGGGAACCTTTGGCCTCCATACTGATCATTTCCCCTTTTCTTATAGAGACCATTTCCACAGCCTTACCGGAAACTTCTTCGGGCAAATCTATAGTAAGGTGCTCCACGGGCTCACATTTTACACCGTCCACTTCCTTGATGATTACCTGCGGTTGTCCAATTTGAAGTTCATATCCTTCCCTACGCATGGTCTCGATCAAAACGGAAAGGTGCAATACCCCACGACCAAATACCATAAACTTATCGGCACTGTTGGTCTCTTGTACCCTTAAAGCCAAGTTCTTCTCCAACTCTTTCTCCAATCTTTCCTTGATATGCCTTGAGGTAACAAACTTTCCATCCTTTCCAAAAAATGGACTGTCATTGATGGTGAACAACATACTCATGGTAGGTTCATCAATGGCGATGGTCTTCAACTTTTCAGGATTCTCAAAATCCGCTACGGTATCCCCTATTTCAAAACCTTCCATACCTACAATGGCACAAATATCGCCAGCAGTTACTTCGGATACTTTTTGTCTGCCCAAACCTTCAAAAGTGAACAGTTCCTTGATACGGGTCTTTACAATACTGCCATCCCGCTTCACCAAAGAAATCTGTTGTCCTTCCTTTAAAGTACCTCGCTGCAATCTACCAATGGCGATTCGTCCGGTAAAGGAGGAAAAATCCAAAGACGTAATCAGCAATTGCGTAGAGCCTTGTTCTGGTTTAAATTCCGGGATATGTTCCACCACCATGTCCAAAAGTGGTTCAATACTATCTGTAGGTTTCTGCCAATCGGTGCTCATCCAGTTGTTCTTGGCTGAACCATATACCACTGGAAAATCCAATTGCCATTCCTCAGCACCCAATTCGAACATGAGGTCAAATACCTTTTCGTGTACTTCCTCAGGCGTACAGTTTTCCTTATCCACCTTGTTGACAACCACGCAGGGCTTCAATCCAAGGTCAATGGCTTTTTGGAGTACAAAACGGGTCTGTGGCATGGGTCCTTCAAAGGCATC
>JAUICT010000277.1 GCA_030429325.1 Bacteroidia bacterium | reverse complement strand
GTTTGTTTTGCTTTTTCCTGCCTTGGCAAATCGTTGGGAGCCTTTGAACACGTCCCAGCTCAAACTTGCCCCGACTATATATCCTTTGGCGTCTGCCTGAAAAATCTGGTCGTCGTACATTTCGTAACTGGCAAATGCATTGAGCCTAGGCAAAAAGGTCATATTATCTGCCCTCATGTTTGCTTTATAGGCTTCGGACACCAAATCCATGGCTTTTACATCGGCCCTGTTTTCCAAGGAAACATCCATGTTTTCATCAAGATTATCCGGAACCAGTTCTTCGGAGGGTTCATAGACCACGTTTCCCTGTTCGTTCATCAAGAAAGCCAAATAGTCCGATGCATTTTGGACATTGCTCCTTGCCGTTTTCAACTGATCGGAAACTTCGGTCACCCTCACTTTCACTTCCAGTAAATCTGCTTTTTGAAGCAATCCCTGATCATAGCTGTTCTGTGCCATATTCAAGTTGGAATTTGCCGCTTCATATGCTTTTTGCAACACCGCCACGGCACGATGGGCCAATTGCAGTTGTCCATAGGCTTTTTGGGCCTCAAAATCCAAATAATCCCGAGTTCTCATCGCCTGGAGTTCTTTAGCTTCCATGGTAGTTTTGGCTGCTTTGCGCTGGTAAAACCCATCCAGATTCATCAAGGGTTGTTGCACCGACACCACTGTTGCATAGTTTTTAATCTCATCAGGGTCGTTCAACAAGGCTGGATTGAAATCTGCCTGGGTCAAAACCTCTTGGTTTAATTTAGAACCAAAAGCCATCAATGGATTCGTGGTTGCCATTCCCGTGTGTGATACCGCAATCTGTGGCAAATAGATGGAATTGGAGAACCTATAATCGTATTTGGCCATTTTAGCATCCTGTTCAGATAACTTAATACTGGTATTGGATTCCTGTACTCTTATTAGGACATCTTCCAAGGAAATCTTGACTTGCTCTTGGGCAAAAAATTGACCTTGAGCAAAAAAGAATATCATTAAAACATATAATCGCTTCATATCTCAGTTGATTTGAAGCAAAATTAGGATGGCGTAATTCCTCCCACAGTAACATTGGTTACCATTATCCTGTCACTGCTGTGTTGGAAAAAGAAAAGAAAACAGACGCATAGAATTGCGTCCAAGAAAAGCTGGGTCATCTTTCCAAAACATGACTTGTTACGAACAAACCTATTTTGAAAGGGGATCCATATGAAGAAAAATAAGATTGAAAAATTACTTTTTCCCGCTGTTCATCATCATTAGAACTGCCAGCACCAAAGCAACCACCACTGCACCAAATACAGCGATCATGATAATACCGTTGTCCCAGGAAACTAAGGGTAGAGCTAATAAAGTTTTCATAGTTGCGTATTTTATATCCGCAAATATAGCGGCCTTATTAACCTTAAAGTATGACAATTCTCATAAAACAAGAATTCGGATAGCTATACTTCCATGCACAAAAAAGCCACCCAAAAAGGGTGGCTTTGTCATCAACCAATCAAGAAAAAACCTAGTCCTTGGCTTTACATGTCTTAATTCCAAAGGGCACATACAAAGGACAAAAACTAACAAAGCTTGTCAAAACAAATATGGCAGCCAAGGCCAGTAGCACATAGGCCAAAGTACCCGTAATGACCCCAAAATAATATAGGGCAACCACTACCAAGGCTATTACCAATCTAATTATGCGGTCCAGACCGCCCATGTTCTTTTTCATATAAATATGCTTTATGTGTCACCCAGAAAAACGTCGGATTCAGCAGTCTTTCAAAAACTATTATTCATTCAATATCAAAGATATAGCACATCTAAAAAGAATTCGGTAACATGGGTTACACAGTTCTATTTATTTTTATCATAGATTTAGGATTGGTTTTTTATGGAAAGAAGAAAGTTCACTCAAAAATTATCATTGGCCACCATGGCAGGCATTCTGGGAACCGAAGTGGTCTTTGGTCACAAAATGCCCCAAAACTATTTCCCAGTGGGGCTCCAAGATCCAGACCCGTTTAAACTTTTCAACAAGGACAAGGAAATGGTTGTCCTGAATGACAAACCATGGAACATGGAGGCCAAGGCCCATTTATTGAATGACGATATTACCCCCAACAAGTATATGTTCATCCGGAACAATGGAAAAATCCCAGAGAATATCGATGTTTCCAAATGGACTTTGACCATAGATGGGGAATCGGTAAAAAATCCAAAAACGTATGCCCTGGACGAACTCAAACGCAGATTTACAAAGCATACCTATCAACTTACCTTGGAATGTGGTGGGAATGGTCGAAGCGAGTTCAATCCACCCGCAAAGGGAAACCAATGGACCGTTGGGGCCGTCTCTTGTGCCGAATGGACCGGGGTACAACTTCGGGATGTACTTGAAGATGTAGGCATAAACCCAGATGCGGTATACATTGGGTACCATGCGGCCGACACCCATTTAAGTGGTGACCCAAGAAAAGAACCTATTTCCAGAGGGGTTCCTATAGCAAAAGCAATGCAGAACGAAACGCTTTTGGCGTTTTCCATGAATGGCAAGGACATTCCATTGGCGCACGGATTTCCACTTCGGTTGGTGTGTGGTGGATGGCCAGCCTCCACATCGGGAAAATGGCTGACCCGTATCAGTGTGCGAAACAAGGTACATGATGGTGAAAAAATGGGAGGAAGTTCTTACCGGGTTCCTTGTGAGACGGTTGCTCCCGGTACCAAAGTGGATGATGAAAATATGTGTATTATTGAATCCATGCCCGTAAAATCCTTGATTACCTTTCCCAAGAGCGGGGCACTCATAAAAAATGGGCAGACCCTACAAATTAATGGTCATGCCTGGGCTGGGGAACTGGAGGTCTCCAAAATGGAATATTCCATAGATTTTGGAAGCACTTGGCACAACTGCTCTTTGAAAGAGCCTTCAAATCGACTTGCTTGGCAGCATTTCAAGGCTTCAATATCATTTCCAAAAAAAGGCTATTACGAAGTTTGGGCAAGAGCCACGGATTCCCAAGGGCAATCCCAACCCATGGTTTTGCCCGGTTGGAACCCCAAGGGATACCTGAACAACGCCTGTCATAGAATAGCTGTTAAAATGGTATGAGCATGAAGCCTAATTTTGAAGAACAGATAAAGGCATTTGTATCGGTTTTAGCCATCTTTCTATTACTGATGTTGGTCTTGTTCGGGGGACTCTTCTATGTTGCCAACAGGAAACCCAAATCGCATGTTGAAGAAGTTCCGGTAGAAGATTCCGTTGAGGATTTCGACAAAGTGGAGAACGGCATCCATGTGGCCACTGGTTTTATTGATGACAAAGGGATGCAGGCTACCATACAAAACTGTACTGCCTGTCATTCCGCAAAATTGGTCACCCAAAACCGAATGAGCCGGGAGGGCTGGAAAGCCACCATTGTGTGGATGCAAGAAACCCAAAACCTATGGGATTTGGGCACCAATGAAGAGCCTATTTTAAACTATCTGTCCAAAAACTACGCCCCTACCGACAAGGGAAGGCGGCAGAATTTGGAAGTTGCCGAATGGTATGAACTAAATTGATCATGGGAGAATATCTAGATGCTTTGTTGAACGGATTTTTGGGGACAGCTCAATGGACATGGAAATCCATTTTGTTTCAAGTGCCGTGGTACACCAACTATTTTTGGGGACTCATTGTCATCTCACTTTCGGTATGGGCATTGGAAATCCTTTTCCCTTGGCGAAAGGAGCAGTACATTTTCAGAAAGGGCTTTTGGTTGGACGCTTTTTACATGTTTTTCAACTTTTTCATTTTTGCCATTGTCATCAGTGGGGTGTACAAAGTGATCGGGGTTCTCTTTTTGGATATGGGAATCAGCTCCAAAAGTCTGGCCCTAGTGGATGTGACCCTATGGCCCCAATGGGTCCAATTGTTGGTGTTCTTTATTGTGCTCGATTTTGTGCAGTGGTTCACCCATGTGCTCTTGCATAGGATACCCGCCTTTTGGGAATTTCACAAGGTGCACCACAGTGTCAAGGAAATGGGGTTTGCCGCGCATCTGCGCTACCATTGGATGGAAAATATCCTCTATAAACCCTTAAAGACCATGGGGGTCATGATACTTGGCGGATTTGAACCTGAGCAGGCTTATATTGTGCATTTTGTGGCCATCGCCATTGGGCATTTTAACCACTCCAATATAAAACTGACTTGGGG
>JAUICT010000276.1 GCA_030429325.1 Bacteroidia bacterium | reverse complement strand
GTGCAATCTAAAATGTGACCCGGAAAGGGCCATTGAACTTCGGGAAGAACACGATGGGGCCATTATTCCGGGCTACCACATGAGCAAAAAACATTGGAATACCTTGTTTTTAGACAATCTTCCGTCACAGTTGATCAAAGAATTGCTGGACCATTCCTATGATTTGGTAGTGGCCAGTCTTACCAAAAAACTAAAGCAGGAATTGGAGGATCTAGATTGATTTTTGAATGAGCAAAGTAAAACAGTTCTATACCCAACAACGGGATAAACATACGGCCCATCTTCAACAAGTAAAAAAGCGATTGGGCCTTTTGGCTACCATCCGACTTGCTGTTTTTGTGGCCCTAGTGGCAGGCATCTATTTCTTTTGGGGGCAATCCGCTGTAGTTGGAATTTTTGTGTTTGGCATCACATTGTTTTTATATCTCGTGGCCCGGTTTGTCAACCTGAAAAAGGAAAAAGCCTATTTGGAGCGGTTGGTGGCCCTCAATGAGACGGAATTGGAGGTGTTGGACCGTAAATTTCACCATTTGCCAGATGGAAGGGAGTTTTTACAACCCGAGCATCCCTACGCACAAGATTTGGATTTGTTCGGTAGGGGGTCTTTCTATCAGTATGGCAACCGAACCGTTTTGAAACAGGGGAGCGGCGTGCTGGCCCAACTGTTATTGGATGATAAACCCAAGGATATTCTCAAAAAACAGGAAGCCATCAAGGAATTGGCAAAGCTTCCTGAATGGAGGCAACATTTTTTGGCCTTGGCCGGGGAAACAAAGCCCAAAATATCGCCTAGCGTGGTTTCCAAATGGATGAAAGATCACATAAGGTTCACGCCAAAATGGGTTGGGATAGTGGCCCCGATCTTTGTACTGCTTTCCATTTTATGGATCATCTTGGCCTTCTTGGGAAAAGTGCCCGAAAGTTTGGTACTGGTATGGTATTTTTTGGGATTGGGAATAGTGATGCGATACGCCAAGAAGATTCTAAGTTTTGCAACAAAGGTTTCGGAGGCACAGGAAACCATTCAGCAACATCAAAGGCTGATTTCCGAACTGGAAGGGCAACAATTTACTTCGGAACTTTTGCAGGAACTTCAAAAGAAATTGGAAGTAAAAGGCGAGAAGACCTCCAAAATCGTAAAACGCTTCTATCAAGATATGATGATGTTGGAACAACAGCAAAATTTGCTCATTTCAATGTTTGCACAAGGCCTTGGTTTATGGAGCCTCTACTACACCTATAAAGTTGAAGCTTGGATAGAAAAATACGGCAAGGATATCGAGGATTGGTTTTCTGCCATTGCACAATTTGATGCGTATATCAGCCTTGGAAATTATGCCTTTAACCATCCCGATCATACTTATCCCGATTTGGTGGAAGGCGATACTGTTTTAACTGCCAAAGCTGTGGGACATCCGCTGGTAGACCCCAACAAGAACGTACTGAACGATTTTGAAATAGGAAAAGGGCGTTTTTGTATCGTTACGGGAGCCAATATGGCGGGGAAGAGTACTTTTTTGCGTGCGGTTGCCTTGCAAATTGTTATGGCAAACATGGGGTTGCCCGTAAAAGGAAAAGAGGTAAAATATGCGCCCGTCCGTTTGTTGACGAGCATGCGTTCTTCGGATTCGTTGGCGGATGAAACCTCCTATTTTTATGCAGAGCTCAAGCGCTTGAAATTTATCGTGGAAGAATTGCAGAGAGGGAATTGTTTTGTGGTGCTCGATGAAATTTTGAAAGGGACCAATAGTGTGGACAAGGCCGAAGGCTCCAAAAAGTTTGTGGAGCGTTTGGTGCGGATTGGCGCCACAGGTTTGGTGGCCACCCACGATTTGAGCTTATGCACATTGTCCGACCAACTTTCGCAAGTGGAAAACAAATATTTTGATGCCCAGATTGTAAAGGGCGAACTCTACTTCGACTACAAGTTTAAAGAGGGCATTTGCCAAAATATGAATGCCTCGTTCTTGCTCAAGAACATGGGAATAGTGGATTAAAGTCCTTTTACCTGCACTTTGTGAAAAGAATCGGCCTGTAACCGGAGCAGTTCCTCTGCTTTTTCCTTTTTGTAGCGGTATAGTTCTTCCTCATTCTTGATATCGGCATAGATGCTTTCATTGATTTCACCATCCGTAGCCAACAGTAGCTTTCGGTGTTCCACTTTTTGGGTCACCCATGTGGCCACTACACTTTCCTGCTCCTCAAATTTGTAATCGTACTCGCCTCTTGGGGCCAATAGCTTGGCAATAATAGGGGCCGTTTCAATCGCGAGGAACAACAGGAAAATAAAGAACGAGGGAAACCAAGGTAATTTGCCCAAGGCATTGATGCGGGCCATCAAACCATCAAAACCATCAATAATGGGTTGTGAATTGGTCACGGCTGTAGCGTAATCGGTTTCCAAAGCCGCAATTTGGGCTTCTATATCTTCAATTTTGGAAGCGTTGGTTTCCTTCAATGTGTTGAGCTCCGCCAAATAGGCATCGTGCTTTTCGCGTTTCTCTTCGTATACGGGGCCTTTGCCCAATAGACCGGTTCCCGCCGTACCTTCCGCTTCGGAAATGTAGGTGTCGTACAGTGCGTTGGTTTCAGTTTCTTTCTGGACAATTTCGGATTTAAGGCCTGCTATCTCTTGTTGGAGTGCCTCTATTTTTGGAGTGTATTGAAGGGCCAATTGCTCCTTGTTGTTCAAGGTCATTGCGTTTTTTTCTTCCAACAACACTTGATTGATTTCTTTCTCAAAAATCTTCATCTCCAAAGGCTTCGAAATCACGACGGCAATGATAATCGCCAAAAGGATTCGTGGGGTGGCTTGGAGCAGTTCACTTTTGATATTGTCCCGCTTTTTTATGGTCGATACAATGTATCGGTCCAGGTTGAAAATCAACAGTCCCCAAATCAATCCGAAGAATAGGGAAGTGTAAATATTGTCAAAAACGGTGTAAAGGGCATACCCACTGGCGATGAATGCCATCACGGCGGTAAAGAATACGGTGGCGCCTATTCCGGCATATTTGTTTCGTTCCCCATTGGAACAAGTGGATAGAAGGTCTGTATCTGCCCCAGAGCAGAAAATAAAAAAACGTTGCAACATGATTGTGTTCTCTTTGATTGATAGAGTATTAGAACGCAATTTATGGTGATTTGTTACACGAATAGCCGGAAAATTGAGCGTGAACCTCTGGTTGAGGTCATTTTAAAAACCTAAGTTTACGCATCTTAAACAAAATGAAATGGGTCTTTTTGAGGATTTGCAACAAAGAAGTGGAGGCGTTTGTGAACTAAGTGGTGCTACCGATGACTTGGTTATTTATGAAGTTCCGCCTGTATCCACAGGAGGATTGGATGGCAGTATTTTGATAAGTGCCACGTGCAAAAACCAAATAGAAAACCCTGAAGCCACAGATGCCAACCATTGGCGCTGTTTGAACGACAGTATGTGGAATGAGCATGATGCCGTAAAGGTGGTGGTATGGCGTATGCTGAACCGTTTAAAGTCCGAAGGATGGCCACAAGACCTTTTGGATATGATGTATCTGGAAGATGAGGTTTTGGAGTGGGCCAAAGCTACCGGTGAAGGTGAGGAAGAGAGTGAACAGGTCATCCACAGGGATGTGAACGGGGTTATTCTAGAAAACGGGGACAGTGTAGTGTTGGTCAAGGACCTGAAAGTAAAAGGCTCCAGCATGGTCGCCAAACAGGGAACCGCCGTAAGACGGATTTCCCTGGATCGCGATAATGCCGAATATATTGAAGGTAAAGTGGATGGTCAGCACATAGTGATCATCACCAAATATGTAAAGAAGCTCTAGGCGTTCATTTCCGTAAAGTACTTATAAAAGTAAGGGATGGTCTCGATGCCCTTTAGAAAATTCCAAACACCAAAATGTTCGTTGGGGGAGTGTATGGCATCACTGTCCAACCCAAACCCCAGCAAAATGGTCTTGCTTTCCAATACTTTTTCAAAAAGTGCCACAATGGGGATGCTTCCACCGGTACGTTGGGGTACAGGGGTTTTTCCAAAAGTGGTTTCCATAGCCTTGGCGGCGGCTTGGTATCCTATGCTGTCTATGGGGGTCACATAAGCTTGTCCGCCGTGGTGCGGTTTTACCTTTACCTTGACACTTTTTGGGGCAATGGATTCAAAATATTTGGTGAATAAGTCCGTGATTTCATGCCAATCCTGGTC
>JAUICT010000275.1 GCA_030429325.1 Bacteroidia bacterium | reverse complement strand
AGGTACCTCAACTTTTCCATTGTAATAGGCATTGTACTGTTGTAGTACTTCTTCGCGCTCAGGAGTACCTGGTGCATAACTTTTTATAGGTTCATTGATTGCAGTTGGAACTTGAAAAAATCCTTTTCCCATGATGCTTTTTTTAGGAGATTAAAAATTCCACCAAAGGTACTAAAAGGAAAATCGATTTTAAAAACGGGAAGGTCAGTTTACTGCAAAAGGTGCGGAGAACTTGAATGTGGGTACGTCCACTTCAAACTCTTCCGAAGTAGTGAAATTAACCATTTGGTAATGCCCCCGCATGGCGCCAATAGGGGATGCCAATAAGCATCCTGAGCTGTAGGTGTGGGATTTGCCGGGTTTGATGACCGGTTTTCTGCCAATAACGCCTTCGCCGTCAATGGTCTCCAAATCTTTAAGTGCATCAAAAATGTCCCAATGTCTGGCTGTTAATTGAACGGTGTCCTGACTTTGGTTCTCTATGCTGATGGTATAGCCAAAGGCATAGTGCATTTTGTAGTTTTTGAAAAAAGTGCCCTCAAAAGTGGTTTGCACCGATACCTTGATTCCTTTAGTGACTTGAGTGAACATACCCTAATACATAAAAACACTTCCTGTAAACAAAATAATGACCGCAATAAATGCCAATATGGTAAATATAGTGTTCAGAAAGAGATATTTAACAATTGTTTTAAACGTTCCTTGCCTGTAGAACCTTTTCATGGCCATGAACAGATATACGCTGAAAATAGTTATGAACAGTATCGCACTGGACATGTTGAAAATAGCATCTATTACCAAGCTAAGGATGAGCAAGATAAATAATAAAGATTGGTTGTGAAAGCTGAAAATAAGATGATCGGTGTAGGTGTGTTTTTTTCTGATGTACACCAACCAAATGAACACCGTAAACAGTGGTAAAAAGAGGAAAATTACAAAGGGCATCCGGGAAATGGATGAATTCAGGAACGTTCCGGGTCTACTGATAACTTTCAATAAGCTATTTGCCGAATTAAAGGCCATTCTGTTGCCAACGGAAGGTTTAACATTGTATTTGTCCTGTGTCTCGCTAAAACTGAAGAGGGTGTCCCTTTTTATCATTTTGGAAAAAAATCCCACCTTCTCCATAAAATTATTGATTCCGGATTTGCTTTCCAGCGTTGCATAAAACTTAGTGGGGTTGGCCAGGATCAATGAATCCTTACGTTGATCTTCCAGACTAGAAGTCTCGGCGATGGAATCCAGAATCTGCATGCCTTTGATTACTTCATTGGTGTTTACCTGGGAAGAATCCAGTTTTTCCAAAACCTTGGCCGTTTCTTCCTTGAATTTTGTGCTGTCTGTTGTGAAAGTGCCGGACTTGACATTGTAGGATACCGGGGAATTTGAAATAAGATTGCCATCAAACCTTGAAGCCGCCTTATCCAAACTGGAAAATTCATTGTTGAAGGTAAACATCAAAAAATAGATAAAGGCCAAGCTTAGTAAAAAACGGAACGGATTGGTGTAGGAGACCCGTTTCCCCTCAATATAATCTTTAGTGATTTTTCCGGGGCGCCACAATAAGGCCGAAAGTGTTTTTAAGAGTCTGGAGTCATAATTGAACACTCCAGAAAAAAACTCATGGATAAAATCCTTGAGGGTCAGTTTTTTGGTACTGTTGGCTTGTGAGCAATTGGGGCAATATTTATCGCTCATGTCCAAGGGGTGGCCACAATTTAAACACTTGATGCCCCTGAACTGAAGTTCGTACCTGCCTTTGCTGATCAAACTATTTTTCTTGGCCATGCCCTTTTGGGATTTGTAGCTAAGATAATTAATTGCTTATTGTTCTGGAATTTACTGATCCTATACCTATTATACTGTCGTACATGTCGCCAAAATCCCTGTAGTAGACCAAGATAAGGTAATTGTTTTCGGTGAAGTGAAAATTCCCGCTGACAAAGTTGGGGTCAATAGAGCCATCTGCGCGCTCAACCACATATTTGTAATTGTAGAACCCTTGCTTGATGGGCAGTTCCAGTTCCATTTTTCCGCTATCAGCATTGAAGATCATTTTGTTTTCTTCCTCCAATTGGTAATTGTTGAACTTTCCAACTACGTAAACATTGTCCAGGCCTATTTCATTGGAGTAGGGAAGGCTAAAGTGTACCATGGAATACTCTGCTTCGCGGGAAACATCATCGCCCTGTAATGTCCTCACGACAAAATCCCCATTGATATCAGGAAAATAGGTGTAGGGTACGTCATGGCGATATTCATTGGTAAACAGGAGGTGGTGGTACAGGTCCCTAAACTCTACTTTGGAAATGGCAAAGGTGGGAGACCTAAGATCTTTGGTGTCGAAATTTAGATATTCGTTGCCGCCAAAAAAACTGGTTTCTTGGTCATATTTGTAGACCAACTCGGTACCAATGGTAAATTGTGGTTTAATGTTGTACAGGGCCGTGGGCCAAAAATGGTTCTGTAAAATGGCCACTTTGATTTCGTTCTTCGGGTTCACTACTGGGAAACCTGCAGTATTGATGTTGAACTGAACCACCTGCTTTTCATTCAAAAAATTAAAATCCCGGGAGCGTTTTACTGTTCCGCCAACCCTAACGGCATTTCGGTAAACTACAAACCTTCTTGAAAACTGAAGGTCGCCATAGCTGTTATAGATTTCAAGGACATAGTTCCCGCTTACCTTCAGCTGAACATTTTCATTGGGAATCGTTAATCTATAATTGGAGTAAGGCTGTAAGGTGTTATAGCTGTTTTCATAATCAATGATGCGTTGGTTGTCCGCTCCGGATAAATATTGGGATTTTAGGAGCTGGGAAGGTGTCCAGTCATAATCACAATGGATAATTTTATAGTAATAGTCCTGCTCCCTTGCGGTAAGGTCATCAAACTCCAAAGTCATGGTTTCACCAAGTTGGATTACCGGGAACTGGTCATCGGTAGGACCTCTAAAAATAATGGTCTTGATATTTTCTGGGGGATTTACTTCTTCCTGTATTTGTGCAAAAGCACAGGAGGTAACTAATAAGAAGAACATTGATTTGGTCAAGAAGCGCATGCTAAGCGTGTTTTGGGGTAAAGGTAAACAAAAAGTGTGCCTTGGAAATTTAGTTCGATGTAATCCCATTTTTATGGGCAATAATTATGAAAACTACCCTTTTAGTGCTAAATTTGCCACCGATTTTGATAACAAAAGGTCTACAACAATATGTCTAAAGACATCCGGATTAAGAAAGGGTTGAATATCAACCTTGTCGGGGCAGCAGAGCAGACTACTTCCAAAGCCGTTTTAAGTAACGTATATGCCCTAAACCTAGATGATTTTCATGGTATCACCCCCAAAATGCTCGTAAAGCAAGGGGAAGAAGTAAAGGCGGGAGAACCGCTCTTTTACAACAAGAACAAAGAGGAAATGCACTTTGTTTCACCTGTTAGTGGTGAGTTGGTGGAGATAGTCCGTGGCGCTAGAAGAAGAATCTTGACACTAAAGATTCTTGCTGACAAAAATCAAGAATATGTGCAGAACAAAGTGCCCGATATGGATACGGCCGATGCGGCAGCCATAAAGAGCTTTTTGCTGCAGTGTGGGGGATGGCCCTTCATTAAGCAACGTCCTTTTGACGTGATTGCCGATCCAGATGTAACGCCAAAAGCCATTTTTGTATCGGGATATACCACGGCGCCCTTGGCGGCAGATGTAAACTATGTACTAAAAGACAAGGAGCAAGAATTGCAGATGGCCATTACGGCCTTGGGCAAGCTTACTCCTGGGAAGATACATGTTACAATAGGAAAGTCAGGGAGGTCTCCATTTGCAGATCTTAGTGGAATAGAGCTTCATAAAATATCAGGGCCCCATCCAGCAGGATTGGTAGGTACCCAGATCAATAGAATAGATCCAGTGAACAAAGGGGAAGTGGTATGGACAATCTCACCCCAGGATTTGGTTATGTTGGGCGAATTGTTGTTGACAGGAAAATTCAACGCCGAACGTACCATTGCCTTGGCAGGGTCTATCATTAAATCCCCAAAATACTATACAACCAAGATAGGGGCCGAAATATCCACCTTTTTATACGCAAGTGGTGTAAATGAAGATAGATTCAGGCTGATCAATGGGGATGTGCTTACCGGTAGAAAAACCAATACCGAGGGCTATCTAGGATTTTATAACAATACGGTTACAGCCATTC
>JAUICT010000274.1 GCA_030429325.1 Bacteroidia bacterium | reverse complement strand
AGCCAGGATCAAACTCTTCATTGTATTTCCTTGAATGTCTGTCCGACACCCGGAAATCCGAGTCCCCGCATCAAAATGGTTCTTAATTCTCTTTACGCTGTCGTTACAATATGTATATGAACTTCTTTATTCAAAAAACCGAACCTCAATCTCATTAAAATCAATCCCCTTTCGGCTTCAACCGCTCTACCTCTTTGGTTAAGCGGGTGCAAATGTACAACTGTTTTTTAAACCGGCAAGCTTTTTTGAAAAAAAATTCAAAACATTTTCTTGACCTCAAAAACAATCTTTTTACATGAACTTTCCCCTGAAACACCTTGGTGTTTTTCGGGCTGCAAATGTAAAATGCTTTTTTTGATTACACAATGCTTTTTTAAATAATTCTCCCAGCCTTTCCGACTTATCAAAACAGTATATCAATGAGCTTTTGAACTTATCCTAAAACAAACCTTTTGTTGTTTTTCGGGCTGCAAATGTAACACCGTTTCCTAAATAAACAAGAGTTTTTTTGCCTTCCGGAAACATTAACTTTCAACTAATTGAAAACAAAGCAGATAAAAATACAACTTTTTTCAAACTTCAAAATCATCTTACCATATGTAGAAAATTAATACATATATATAAGGTAAGCATTGTAGCATCAACTCAAGATAGTATCTTTGCGCACCATCTCAAAATAAGGAGACGAATGATAGAAATCACATTGCCCGATGGCGCGATAAAGAAAGTTTCAAAAGGTACCACACCTATGGAGGTTGCCAAAAGTATCAGTGAAGGTTTGGCCCGGAATGTCATTTCGGCCAAATTCAATGACACCGTTGTGGAAACCGTCACCCCACTTACCGAAGATGGCACCCTTACTTTATATACATGGAACGACAGTGAAGGCAAAAAAGCTTTTTGGCACTCGACATCCCACGTTGTGGCCCAAGCTTTGGAAGAATTGTACCCAGGAATTAAACTTACCATTGGACCTGCTATTGAAAATGGTTTTTATTATGATGTGGATTTTGGGGAACACACTGTTTCCGAAAAGGATTTTCCAACCATTGAAAAGAAAGCGTTGGAAATTGCCCGGGGCAAACATGATTATAAGATGCGAAGTGTATCCAAAGCAGATGCCCTTCAATATTATAAGGACCAAAACAATGTGTACAAAGTTGAGCTTATTGAAAACTTGGAGGATGGCACTATAACTTTCTGTGACCATAGTACCTTTACCGATTTATGTCGCGGTGGACATATCCCCAATACAGGCATCATCAAGGCCATTAAAATATTGAGTGTGGCCGGAGCGTATTGGAGAGGTGATGAAAACAATACGCAATTGACCCGGGTATATGGCATTTCCTTTCCAAAGCAAAAAGAGCTTACCGAGTATTTGGAGCTATTGGAAGAGGCCAAAAAGCGTGATCATAGAAAACTGGGCAAGGAATTGGAACTGTTCACTTTCAGCCAAAAAGTAGGTCAAGGTTTGCCTTTATGGTTGCCCAAAGGAGCCGCCCTACGCGAGCGTTTGGAGCAGTTTCTAAAGAAAGCCCAAAAGAAAGCGGGTTACGAAATGGTGGTTACCCCGCATATCGGTCAAAAGGACCTTTATGTTACGTCTGGCCACTATGCCAAATATGGTGAAGATAGCTTTCAACCTATACATACACCCAAGGAGGATGAGGAGTTCTTGCTAAAACCTATGAACTGCCCCCATCACTGTGAAATATATAATAGCCAACCATTCAGTTATAAAGATCTTCCTAAACGTTATGCTGAATTTGGCACCGTATATAGGTATGAGCAAAGTGGGGAGCTCCACGGACTTACCCGAGTTCGCGGATTCACTCAGGACGATGCCCACATTTTTTGTACTACGGAACAATTGAACGAAGAGTTCAAAAATGTGATTGACCTATCCTTATATGTATTGAATTCTTTGGGTTTTGACAATTTCACTGCTCAAGTATCGGTCCGGGATTTGGACAATCCTGAAAAATACATTGGTGATGTGAGCGATTGGGAAAAAGCGGAACAAGCCATCATCAATGCTGCAGAGGAAAAAGGGTTAAACTATGTAATTGAAAGTGGTGAGGCCGCCTTTTATGGGCCCAAGTTGGATTTTATGGTGAAAGATGCCTTGGGCCGAAACTGGCAATTAGGCACCATACAGGTAGATTACAACCTTCCCAAACGCTTTGACCTTACCTATAAAGGAAGCGACAATGAGTTGCACAGGCCGGTAATGATCCACCGAGCCCCTTTTGGAAGTATGGAACGTTTTGTAGCTTTGTTACTGGAACATACCGGGGGAAATTTCCCATTATGGCTCATTCCAACACAGGCTATTATACTGCCCGTCAGTGAGAAACATGAAAAATATGCGGAAAAAGTTTTGAATTCACTGGAAAATCACGAAATTCGCGCGCTCATTGATAAGAGGAATGAAACGGTAGGGAAAAAAATCCGTGAGGCAGAACTTCAAAAAATCCCGTTTATGCTCATTGTTGGAGAGCAGGAAGAAGCATCCGGAACCATATCGGTACGGAAACATGGCGGCGAAGATTTGGGAAGTTTGAGCACCGATGCATTTTCCGACTTGGTATCTACTGAAATAAATAGTACCTTAAAGTCGTTCTAAAAAATTGAGTTTAATTAAAAAGTATACGTCATAGCAATACGAAGAAGATTTAAGCCCCAACCCAGGAGGGAAAACAAAAACCCTCACAATATCAATGAAAAGATCAAAGCCCCCGAGGTAAGGCTGGTAGGGGACAATGTTGAAATGGGAGTTTATCCCATTTCCAAAGCAAGGGATATCGCAAAAGAGCAGGAATTGGATTTGGTGGAAATATCACCCAACGCCAATCCTCCGGTTTGTAAAATTATAGACTACAAAAAGTTTCTATACGAGCAAAAGAAACGGGACAAGGCCCTAAAGGCCAAAGCCACCAAGGTAGTCATCAAGGAAATACGGTTTGGCCCACAAACAGATGACCATGATTATGAATTTAAGAAGCGACACGCGGAAAAATTCCTGAAGGATGGTGCCAAACTGAAAGCCTATGTCTTTTTTAAAGGCCGGTCCATTGTATATAAGGACCAAGGTGAAATATTATTGCTGAAACTGGCCCAAGAACTGGAAGAACTTGGAAAAGTGGAGCAAATGCCAAAATTGGAAGGTAAGCGTATGACCATGTTCATTGCACCAAAAACCAATAAGAAATAAAAATACTGAACTAGGTTCAGCATATAATAAGCGGAGTTAAATACTAGGAAAATGCCTAAGATGAAAACAAAATCCAGTGCCAAAAAGCGTTTTAAGCTTACCGGCTCTGGTAAAATCAAAAGAAAGCACGCTTTTAAGAGTCACATCTTGACCAAAAAGTCGAAAAAGCGTAAGCTTAAACTGACTCATTCCACATTGGTACACCCATCGGATGAGAACAGTATCAAGGAACAATTGCGTTTAAAATAATTGTTCAACCGGTACATTATTTATTAACCATGGAGTCAGGCTCTTAAAAGTGTTAAGTTTTTAGTTTTAAGTTCAGAAAAAATCATTTAGCATTTACAACTTAAAACTTCATCATTCTCGACCGCCTGCTACAAAAAAATGAAACATTATGCCAAGATCAGTAAATTCAGTTGCTTCAAGAGCTAGAAGAAAAAAAGTGATGAAGCAAGCCAAAGGTTACTTCGGAAGACGTAAAAACGTTTGGACAGTAGCCAAAAATGCGGTAGAAAAAGCAATGCTATATGCTTACCGCGACAGAAGAAACAAAAAACGTAACTTCCGCTCATTGTGGATTACCCGTATCAATGCCGGTGCCCGTTTGCACGGAATGTCTTACTCCCAGTTCATGGGTAAAGTAAAATCCAACGGAATTGAACTTAACAGAAAAGTTCTTGCGGATTTGGCCATGAACCATCCCGATGCCTTTAAAGCCATCGTGGATAGAGTAAAGTAAAAATCAATATAAACTTACCCCGCTTATTAAAATCCCGCTCAATTGAGCGGGATTTTTGTATTTTATGGTGTCCATAAATTGTATATCATGGCAAAATTCTTTTTAATCTTCTTTTTAATTCTGATGAATTTTACTGCATTGTTCGGGCAGAACGATAGTATCACTTTTTTGGCATTGGGAGATAGTTATACGGAAAGTACTAGTGAGTTACAACGCAACGGGTGGGCAGCACAATTGGTCAGCATATT
>JAUICT010000273.1 GCA_030429325.1 Bacteroidia bacterium | reverse complement strand
TAGATAGCTTGATTGTTGAAAAATTCTCCAACAAGACTGTCCTACGCTCACACCAAACCATGGGCGACCTTTTCATTGATTTTAAAGAAACTGGGGAAATCACCAACTACCGAAGGGAATTGGACCTTAATCAGGCATTGGCCTCTACCTCCTACTCGCTGAATGGAAACCATTACACCCAAAAAGTGTTCGCCTCCCAGCCCGACGATGCCATGGTAATAGAGCTCACCACCACCTCCCCGAAAGGGTTGAATCTGGAACTTTCCCTCACTAGACCCGAGGATCATGGTAAGCCTACAGTGCGTGTTTCCAATCCTTCCCAAAATCAAATCAGTATGTTGGGGCAAGTGACCCAATATGGCGGAAAACGGTTCTCCAAACCCTTGCCCATTGATTATGGGGTACGCTTTGAAGTGCGGTTACATGTGGTGGCCCCTGATGGAAAAATCACCGCCAAAGAAGGCAAGGTTTCAATAAAAGGAACTAAAAGAGCCTTGATTTTTATAGTAGGCAATACCTCTTTCTATCACGGCGACAACTATATCGAAAAAAATGACGAGACCCTTTCCAAAATCACTCAGAAGCCCTTTAAATCACTTTTGGAAAGGCATGTTTCGGATTGCCAAAAACTTTACAACAGGGTCAGTTTTGAATTGGGAGAAAACAATTTGGACCACATTCCTACCGATGAACGCTTAAAACGCTGCAAGGATGGAAACACTGATTTGGGGTTGCAATCCCTGCTTTTTCAATATGGAAGGTACTTGTTGATTTCCTCTTCGCAACCCAACACCAATCCGGCCAATCTGCAGGGGATTTGGAACGAACATCTTGAAGCACCTTGGAATGCCGATTACCACCTCAACATCAACCTACAAATGAATTATTGGCCAGCAGAGGTCACCAATCTTAGTGAACTCCATCAACCTTTTTTCAATCTTATCGATAGAGTATTGGAACGAGGAAGAAAAACCGCCAAGGAACAATACGGTATTACCAGAGGTGCCATGGCCCACCATACCACAGACCTTTGGGCAACCCCATTTATGCGGGCCGAAAGAGCCTATTGGGGGTCGTGGATCCATGGGGGCGGATGGTGTGCCCAACATTATTGGGAACATTATCAGTTCACCCAAGACAAGGATTTTTTACGTAATCGGGCCTATCCTGTCCTAAAGGACATTGCTTCCTTTTATCTGGATTGGCTGACTTGGGACCCCAAAAGTGAAAAATGGATCTCCACTCCAGAAACCTCACCGGAAAATTCCTATTACAACCCAGACGGCAAATCGGCCGCGGTTTCCATGGGTAGCGCCATGGGGCATCAAATCATTGGAGAGGTGTTCGATAATTTCTTGGAAACGGCCCAGATTTTGAACATCGGAGACGGGCTTGTAGATGAGGTAAAAACCAAAAGAGCTGCACTACATCCCGGGGTGATCGTTGGAAAGGATGGACGCATCTTGGAATGGAACGAACCCTATGACGAACCTGAAAAAGGACATCGGCATATGTCCCACCTCTATGCCCTTCACCCTGGGGACGACATTACGGAAAACAATCCCAAAGCTTTTGCCGCTGCGCAAAAAACCATCGATTACCGATTGGAACATGGTGGTGCGGGAACCGGCTGGAGTCGCGTCTGGATGATCAATTTGAATGCCCGCTTGTTGGATGGTGCCTCGGCTGGGGAAAACATCCAAAAATTCTTTGAGATTTCATTGGCAAACAATATGTTCGATATGCACCCCCCTTTCCAAATTGATGGTAATTTTGGATATACCGCCGGGGTGGCAGAACTGCTGGTTCAATCACACGAAGGGTTTATTCGATTGTTGCCGGCCCTCCCTCCTAACTGGAAGGACGGGAAAATAATTGGCCTAAAGGCCAGGGGAAATATTGAGATGGACATGAACTGGAAGAATGGTATCTTGGAGGAAGTTGCTTTTCGTTCCCCATCCGACACGAACATTACCATAAAATATGGCTCGTCCATGATTGACTTACCAATGAAGGCCAACGAAGAAATCAAGCTAAATACAAACCTTACAAAGACAAACGATTAAATGACCCCATATAAAATGACATCACCATTGCAAAAGAACATTATCCAGATAGCCCTTAACAAGTTGACCCAATTAGGCCTTCTAACCTTGCTATTTTTGACATCACTTCCCGGACATGCACAGAACAACGCACAACCGGAAGAAGAGAAAATGCAATGGTTCCAAGATGCCAAACTGGGTATTTTTATCCACTGGGGCCTATATGCCGTAAAAGGCATTGATGAGTCTTGGTCTTTTTTTAACGGGTATATTTCACACAACGATTATCTGAAACAGACCAACGGATTCACCGCCAAAAACTATGACCCTGTGGCTTGGGCCGACCTCATCAAAAAGAGTGGGGCGCGTTACTCGGTCATCACCTCAAAACACCATGATGGGTTTGCCCTTTGGGACAGCAAGTTTGGTGATTTTAACGCCAAAAAGGCTTCGGCTGCCAAAAGGGATGTACTCTCCCCTTTTGTGAATGCCCTGAGAAAAGAAGGATTAAAAGTGGGCATCTATTATTCCCTCCCTGATTGGTCCTATCAAGACTATACCCACCACACTAGGGATTCCATGCGGTACAAACCTGCAGATGACCCCAAGCGATGGAACACTTTTTTAAACTATTACCAAGGACAGCTCAAGGAACTTTCAAAAACCTACAATCCGGATCTATGGTGGTTTGATGGGGATTGGGAGCACAGTTCCGCGGAGTGGGAAGCCCCCAAGGTACGGCAAATGCTGCTCGACCGAAATCCCGGCACCATCATCAATTCCAGATTGCAGGGACATGGGGATTATGCCACTCCCGAGCAGGGTATGCCCGTTACCCGCCCCAAAGACAACTATTGGGAGCTCTGCATGACCATGAACAACTCGTGGGGGTATCAAAAAAATGATCATGACTATAAAAGTCTTGACCAATTGATCGGCATTTTTACCGATGTGATTTCATCAGGTGGAAACTTGTTATTGGACATTGGCCCAAAAGGAGACGGTTCTATCCCAAAAGAGCAGGAAGAACTATTGACTGGTTTGGGACGTTGGACCCAGAAGCACAAAGAGGCCATTTTTGATACAAGCGCGGGTATCCCCAAAGAACATTTTTATGGTCCCACTACCCTTTCAAAGGATAAAAGCATCCTGTATCTGTTCGTAAAGGGAAATCCAAAAGGGGAAATTGTACTTCGGGGAATCAAGAACAAAATCAACCGCATATGGGTTGTGGGCGATGGCACCAAACTATCCCACAAGGTGGTGGGAAAAATCTATTGGAGCCATTATCCGGGCATCAAATACATTCAAGTCCCCGATTATGTTTTGGATGAAAACATGACCGTTTTGGCCGTACTCTTGGATGGTAAAATAGACTTGTACCGCGAAGACGGCTCTGTAATTGAAAGCAATTAAGATGAAAACTGCACTACAACATTTTGGCTTTGTCCTACTCTTTGGAGCACTGCTTTTGGGCTGCAAGGAGCAAGAAAAAAAGCAAGAAGTATCACAACCCAATATTGTTCTCTTTTTGGTGGATGACATGGGATGGCAAGACACTTCTGTCCCCTTTTGGAACAAGAGAACCCCGTTCAATGATCGGTACCGAACCCCCAACATGGAGCGTTTGGCCGCCGAGGGCATGAAATTTACCCAAGCCTATGCCACTCCCGTCTGTTCCCCTACACGGATAAGCCTTATCACCGGTATGAATGCTGCCCGGCACCGGGTCACCAACTGGACCTTGCACAGAAATGCCATCCAGCCCATGGAGAACAACCACCCAACCTTGGGCTTTCCAAAGTGGAACACTAACGGCATGAACCCACAAGACAATACCGACTCACTAGCGATATATGCTACCCCATTTCCACAAATTTTAAAGGACGCTGGCTACTTCACCGTCCATACAGGAAAAGCACATTTTGGGGCTATTGGAACCCCTGGCGAAAACCCATTGAATTTAGGTTTTGATGTGAATATTGCCGGACATGCCGCTGGCGCACCGGAAAGCTATTACGGGATGCAAAACTTCGGCAACGGAAAAAAAGGGAAGGAGATTTGGGCCGTACCCGGATTGGAGAAATACCATGGCAAGGACATTTTCCTCACCGAAGCATTGACTCAAGAAGCCTTACAAAAACTCGATTCCAACCTTGACCAAAAG
>JAUICT010000272.1 GCA_030429325.1 Bacteroidia bacterium | reverse complement strand
CATGTATTTTTTAGTATCACCCCCATCTTCCTGAATAGCTTCCAACATTTCCAAAACAGCTTGGTTGGCCCCACCGTGCAGTGGTCCCCAAAGGGCGGAAATCCCTGCTGAAAGGGATGCAAAGAGACCTGCATGTGATGATCCAACTATACGAACTGTTGATGTAGAACAGTTCTGTTCATGATCTGCATGCAAAATCAACAACTTATCTAATGCATTAATGGCGATGAGGTCTTTTTTATACTCTTGATTGGGTCTTTTGAACATCATTTTATGGATATTCTCCACATAGCCCAAACTATCATCACCATAGTCCAATGGCAATCCTTTTTTCTTACGTTGGGTCCAAGCCACTAGCACTGGAAACTTTGCCAAAATACGTACAATGGAGTTATACATGGCACTTTCCGAAGAAACATCGACAGAACTTGGGTTAAAAGCCACCAAGGCACTGGTCAAGGAAGATAGGACGCCCATTGGGTGTGCCGATTTTGGAAAGCCGTCCAAAATTTTCTTCATCTCTTCATCCACTTGTGATTCCTCTTTGATATCACTGTGAAATTTTTCCAACTGCTCTTTATTGGGCAATTCGCCAAAAATTAACAGATATGCCACTTCCAAAAAGTCGGCCTTTTCTGCCAGCTCTTCAATGGAGTACCCACGATACCTTAGAATCCCTTTTTCTCCGTCCAAAAAGGTGATGGCACTTTCGCAGGATCCTGTATTCTTGTACCCTGGATCCAGAGTCACTATCCCACTTTCCGCCCTTAAGCTTTTTATATCAATTGCCAATTCATCTTCAGTACCTTTCACCACGGGAAATTCATACCGTTTCCCTCCATATTCGAGTATAGCTGTATCCGACATTTTATGTTTTAATAGATTAGTAAAAATAGAAGTGGAAAAATACGAAAAAGCGGAATCATTAACAATTTACAACGACCATTTGTGTTGGTATTAACAGTAAAATATCAATTGTCAAAAAATTGTTATGAATCTAATCGGTACAAGAGTTTATAATACTCATCCACCGACTTCTTCCAAGTAAATCGCATGCGTTTGGCCGAAGCCTGGATTTTCTTCCAGGTTGGTTTATCGTTCACATAAACGTCCAGTGCCTCATCAAGCACATCCAACATGTTCTTTATTTTTTCCTCATAGTTTTCGCCGTCAAAGCTGAACCCTGTCTTCATATGTTTCACGGTATCCTTCAATCCACCAGTATTGTGCACCAAACACGGGTTTCCGTTGCGCATGGCCAACATCTGGCTAATTCCGCAGGGTTCAAAAAGACTGGGCATGAAGTAAAGATCGGATTCCAGATAAATGGAGTCAATCAAATTTTCAGATTGGCCATTGGTAAAAATGAAGTTCTTGTGCTCGTAGCTTAATTTTCTGAAGAGTTCTTCATATTCCGGTGCACCAGTCCCCAGCAACATAAATATGCCATCCACTTTTTCCAGTTTCTTAAGGATTTCCACAAAGGCTTCCGGGGAACGCATAAAGAAATAGAACTTTTGTTCGGTTAACCGGGCCACACTTGATGCAATGAACTTGGGTCTATTATCTACATATTCCATGATTTTCTCCCCCGTATGGGCCAGAAAATCTGCCTTGTATTTTTTGGATTCTTCTTGTAGCCATTTAAACAAGGCCTTTACCGTGTTCCTATAAATGAACCCTTTTGACTCTTGGTTGATGTTCTTGTAATTGCATCCATTGAGGATTCCAAACAGCCTTCCTTCCTCATCGGCCTTTTGCAAATCTCTTTCCAACCCTTCACCTCCTATAAATTCTGGGGGCGAACTTGGCAATAAAATATCTTCCTTGTACGAGGGAGAAACCGTATGCACCGCATCGGCAAAACGGATTCCTACAGCCATAAGATTGATACAGTCCTTGTACCTATAATCCATGAGCCCTTTATAATCTATGGGCACATTGGGAAACCAGTTTTTAACTGAAGAGTAATTATCATCAAAGGGGCGTATTCCCTGAATGGCCAGATTATGGATACTATACACAAACCGAATATCCTTTAAGTTCTTGTATTCGGGATGATATTGTCTTAAAAACAACAGAAGGCTGGAATGCCAATCGTGCAAGTGCACCACATCCAAATCCCCAAAAGCTCCTTTTTTAATGGCTTCGGCCACCGCGGTACAGAAAATGAAATACTTTATGGCATCGGTGTAAAAAGGTTCTTCTGGATCGTTATGGTAAATATGGGCAATATCCCCCGCTTCAATCTCAGGATGGTGCAGCACATAGTGCACAATATTGGGAAATTCCTTTTTGGGCTTCACCTCATACAGTTCTGCCATATACCCCAAGCCCCGTAAGCTGAAATTCAAGTTTGTCTTGAGCAATCCTCCTTGGTGCAACCTTCCGTAGGAAGGAACAATGACGTGCACCTTATCTCCACGTTCAGAAATCATCCGGGGTACATCCCGTACCACATCACCCATTCCTCCGGCCTTGCAATTGGCCAGTCCATCATTTTCCGCTGCAACAAAAAGGAAGTTGTTCATATAGGTAAGTTAGTTAGCACCGTTGGTTCGATGCCATAATTTAGCTAAAGTTTAGTATTGAAACAAAAAAAAGCCTTTCTCAAATGGGAAAGGCTTTTGGTATGCTAAATAATCTTTATTTTTTTATGCCGATTAGTATAGAACTTGAAAGTCAAAAGGCGTCAATTCGAGTGAAATTCCTATGGGATTTTGTATCGAGAATTGCCTTTTGGCTTGAAATTCCAGTTCTCGATACAATTTTTCTTTGGTTTCGACTTCGCTCAACCACCAAAAAACCACTCGAACTGACAAATCTCAATCTGTAAAAAAGGGCTTTACTATTTTACCTTGAAGGCTTTCTCTTGAGGATAATAAGCAACGCTTCCCAATTCTTCCTCAATACGCAACAATTGGTTGTATTTTGCCATACGGTCACTTCTTGAGGCAGAACCGGTCTTGATCTGTCCGGTGTTCAATGCCACGGCCAAATCGGCAATGGTATTGTCCTCGGTCTCCCCGGAGCGGTGCGACATTACTGAAGTATATCCTGCATTTTTCGCCATGTTCACGGCTGCAATAGTCTCTGTAAGCGTACCTATTTGGTTTACCTTGATCAAGATAGAATTGGCAATACCGTTTTCGATACCTCTGGACAAACGCTCTACATTGGTCACGAACAAATCGTCCCCAACCAACTGTACCTTGTCTCCAACTTTATCGGTAAGCATTTTCCATCCATCCCAGTCATTTTCATCCATTCCGTCCTCAATGGAGATGATTGGATATTTTTCACAAAGGTCTGCAAGGTACTGTGCCTGTTCTTCCGATGTTCTTACAACACCTTTATCTCCTTCAAACTTGGTGTAGTCGTACTTTCCATCCACATAAAACTCCGCAGAAGCACAATCCAAAGCGATCATGACATTATCGCCCAATTTATATCCTGCTTTTTCAACGGCTTTTGCAATGGTATCCAAAGCATCTTCGGTACCTCCCTCCAAAGTAGGGGCAAAACCACCTTCATCACCAACAGCAGTACTCAAACCACGGTCGTGCAATACTTTTTTCAGGTTGTGGAAAATCTCTGTCCCCATTTGCATGGCATGGCTAAAATTTTTGGCCTTGACCGGCATTACCATAAACTCTTGGAATGCGATAGGGGCATCTGAGTGTGACCCACCATTGATAATGTTCATCATAGGTACAGGAAGCGTGTTGGCGCTTACCCCACCTACATAACGATATAGTGGCATCCCCAACTCATTGGCAGCAGCTTTGGCAACAGCCAAGGAAACTCCAAGAATGGCGTTGGCGCCAAGTTTGGATTTGTTGGCGGTTCCGTCCAACGCTATCATGGTCTGGTCTATAAGGTTCTGCTCAAACACAGAGGTTCCCACCAATTCTTCTGCAATGATCGAATTGACATTCTCCACGGCCTTGGCAACACCCTTACCCATGTAAGTATTCCCACCATCCCTAAGTTCAACAGCTTCATGCTCTCCTGTTGAGGCGCCTGAAGGTACGGCAGCCCTTCCTAAAATTCCATTTTCGGTAACTACATCTACCTCTACCGTTGGATTACCTCGTGAATCCAATATCTGTCTTGCATGAATGTTGATAATAATGCTCATTTTTAACTAAATGTTTGTGGTTTCTATTAATTGGGCTAAGATACGAAAAGGAGTCCCTTTAACCCTATCTCAAGGCC
>JAUICT010000271.1 GCA_030429325.1 Bacteroidia bacterium | reverse complement strand
TCAAGGTCAGTGATGGTCCCGGTGGCCATTTGCATGTGCATTAGTTCAATGGTAGCTCCTTCCAAGGGATTTTCAGATTGTTTGTCCAAAACGATGCCTTTGATGGTCCCTGTTTGGGAAAACATTGAAAATCCATACAAAAAGAATAGGGCGAGAATGATTTTTTTCATGACTGGCGTTATTTGATTTTCACCGAAGATGCCTCAAGGTGTTGAGATCAAGAATTCGAGGAATGGTGAACCGTACTTTAGGCCGTTGTACCGTTTATCAAAGATTCTGGGATGCCAAAGCCGCTTTTTTTGTGATGAATTTCAGATAAGAAGGGATTGCCTACGGTTCAATCCGTTATTTGACAGTTGGGTTTTAAGGTTTGCAGTGATTGTGAAGACCTTGCGTATCTTTAACAAATGGTTTTTGGGATGCTCAAAAAGAAAGGGTTAAAAAAATTTCTGTTCCGGTGGATGGTGGTCAACGTGGTTTTCTTTACCATCAAAGTCACCATGGAGCATGAAGAGGGTGAGCTGCATACCTTTTTTACGTCCACGAGCCAGTTCTATTATTGGACCACCTTCCTATTTTTTATGATAACCTGGGAGTTCAATGATCGGTTGATCTATAAAGAACTGAGAAAAGGAGAACTCAATCTAAGAAATAGTATCGGTATCTATTTGAAGACCATGGCATTGTTGCTACCCTTGAGCGCCTTGATCTACTATTTGGCCCTTTTCCCTTTAAGAGAAGTGTTGGATATTCATTGTGAGCAACCTTACCTTGTAGAATTTTGGGGCGACTTTTTTAGGGCTGGATTGATAGGGTCTACCGTAGTGTTCATCAACCTTTTTTATTTTTCCATGAAGCAGAAGGAAGAAATGCAGGAACAGATGGAAAATCTGAAAAGAGAAATGATCGCTTCCAAGTATTCCTCCTTGCGAAGTCAAATTAGCCCCCATTTTTTGTTCAACAGTTTAAATACGTTGACGTCCTTGATGTATGAGGACCGGGATTTGGCCTCGGACTTTGTAACCCGGTTGGCCTCTAGTTACCGTTATATTTTGGATAACAAGGAAGAGGATTTGGTAAGTTTGCAAAAAGAGCTCAATTTTTTGGATGCCTATATCTTTATGATGGAGGTACGGCACAAGGATGCGATTTCGGTTAAAATGGACATCAAGGTTGCTCCGGAACTCTATCGGATTCCTACCTTGACCTTGCAAATGTTAATAGAAAATGCCCTGAAGCACAATTGGTATTCCAAGGAAAAACCCTTGCAGATTTCGCTGTCCACGATTGGGAACAGCGCTTTGGCCATCAAGAATACCCTTAGAAAGCGTGATACCAAAGAGGAAAACACCAAGCTTGGTCTGGAAAACATCAAAAAGCGTTATTCGTACTATACCAACAAGGAAGTGTTGATACGCGAGGAGGATGGCCATTTTGAGGTCATTATTCCACTTCTGGATAAAAAAATAACGGAAATGAACCTAAAAGCCATATCCTAAAAATGAAGGCGGTCATTGTTGAGGACGAAGAATTTGCCCTAAAGCGTTTGGCACAGATGGTTGGGGAATTGGCCCCAGAAATTGAGATTGTGGCCGGACTCAATTCTGTGGAGAGTGGTGCCGATTGGTTCCAGAAAAACCAACTTCCCGATTTGGTGTTTTTGGACATCCAACTCAATGATGGGTATGGTTTTGACATCTTGGATGCCATTGAGGACCATCCTCCCGTAATATTTACAACGGCCTATAATGAATTTGCCATTCGTGGATTTAAGTATAATGGGGTAGATTATCTGTTAAAACCGATAGTGAAGGGAGACTTGAAGACGGCGCTGGAAAAATTCAAAAAAAATGTTACCCGTAACGGACATACCACCACAGAAAATCTGGAGCATCTGAAACAACTTTTCCATAAGGAATACAAACATAGGTTCATGGTAAAGGTGGGGAACCAATTCCGTTCTTTCAACGTGGAGGACATCGCCTATTTTAAATCCCATGAAGGGTTGATATGCCTGTATACGCATTTGGGCCAATCCTATCCCATTGAATACACCATAGACCAATTGGAAAATATCCTAAACCCTATTCACTTTTTCAGGATCAACCGCAAGTTCATGGTTTCAGTAAAGGCTGTGGTGGAAATCCATAGCTATTTTAACAGCCGTTTGTTGTTGAAACTTCTTCCAAAGGAAGAAGAGCAGGTAATCGTTTCACGGGAGCGCACCACCAATTTTAAGAAATGGCTGGATATGTGATATTGTTCTGATGTTGAACACATAACTCTAAGATGTGTTGAAATACTTTTTGTAGCTTTAAGTACATTAACTATAAATCCATTTATCATGAAAAAAGTCGTTAGTTGTTTGTTGTTGTCTTCTGCTATTTTGTTTTCTAGCTGTTTGGGATCCTTCAGGGCATTCAATAATTTGAAAGATTGGAACCAAGGCGCCACAGACAGTAAGTTCTTGGACAATTTAATTTTTTGGGGATTAAACATTGTACCTGTTTATGGATTGTTCTTTCTTGGGGATGCATTGATATTCAATGTAATCGAGTTTTGGTCGGGATCTAACCCCATAGCCATGAAACCAGGGGAGTCCGAGACTCAAATGGTGGAACATGACGGAAATACCTTTAAAATGGTAGCCACCCAAAACAGGGTTCAAATTACCGTGGTGGAAGGTCCTAAAAAAGGCAAAAAATTGGATTTGGTGTACAAGCCCGATGAAAAATCTTGGAACGCCGTTCGCCCAAATGGAGAGATCATAAAGTTATCCTCTTTCGAGGAAGGGTTCTATATTGTGTATATGCCCAATGGGGAACAAGTTAAAATCGACCCTATGAGCACAAGGCAAGAGGGGTTGGCCATTCTCCAGGAAAACAAGACCTGTTATTATTCCGAAAGTTTATTGGCAGATTAATTACAGTTGACCATTTAGAAAGCCATGGTTCTTTCCATGGCTTTTTTTTGCCAAAAACTTTCGGAATATTATAGAACTATTAGCCTTTGCTTGGTAAAGGATCTTTATATGTAACAAATCAACTATTTCCGTAACCTATTGTTGTTGGAAATATTTTAATCCTATATTAGTTGGCAATATCAAAAAACATTCAGTAAATCATGATAAAAAAGGTAACCTTACATGCATTGGTGCTTGCAACAGTTTTTTCTTGCGGTGTCAAAAATCAAGTCAATGATCTAGCTTCCGATAATCCTATAAGGGCTCAATTGGATTTGGTTAATATTCAAGATGATAAAGTAAATGTGGTCATAGATCCAGGGAGGTTTGTCCAAGATACGGTTATTTACAGATTGCCAAGAGTGGTTCAGGGAACCTATGCAGTATCTGATTTTGGCAAGTATATAGAGAATATATCAGCTATTGATTATCAGGGAAATACGATGCAAATTACTCAGGTTGACACTAACACTTGGATGTTTGCCAATGCCAAGAATTTGGATAAAATAACATATGCGGTAAACGATACTTTTGATCAGGAAGTGGATGGAGGAATTGGCGAGGAAGTCCCCTTTTCACCCTCAGGGACCAATATAGAGCCTAAGCAAGTGATGCTGAACCTCCACGGGTTTGTGGGGTATTTTGATTCCCTAAAACGGAATGCTTACCAAATTGACATCAAATCTCCTACAAAATTCAAGTACACCTCTCCTCTCACAGAAATACAATCGACCCAGAGCGAGGATGGTACCATCAAAAACTCAGTGTTCCTTGCCAATCGATATTTTGAGGTGACGGACAATCCCATGATGTATGGGGAGACCGAAGTTGAAGAGTTTATGGTTGGAAACATCAAAATTGTATTGAGTGTTTTTTCCCCCAATGGAGTACATAAGGCTTCCGAGATTAAAGAAATCATGGCAGAGATGATGCAAGCCCAAAAGAGATATCTCGGAGATTTGAACAGTACGCCCCGATATGACATCCTACTTTATTTGTCCGACACCAAAAAACCAGATTCCCCAAAAGGGTTTGGAGCTTTGGAACACCATACTTCCACTGTGGTGGTATTGCCGGAACAAATGGATCCAGAAGCATTGGCAGAATCGATGATCGACGTGGTGGCCCACGAATTCTTTCATATTGTCACTCCACTTTCAGTACATTCAGAAGACGTACATTATTTTGACTACAATAACCCAACATTCAGCAAGCACCTATGGCTTTACGAAGGGGTCACCGAATATTTTGCGCAGCATTTCCAG
>JAUICT010000270.1 GCA_030429325.1 Bacteroidia bacterium | reverse complement strand
CTTCATATCGCCCACAAAAAATTCCACATTGGAAATTTGGTTGTGCTCAGCGTTGGCTTTGGCATCTGCAATAGCTTCCGGAACAGACTCCACCCCAATTACTTTTTTGGCTTGTTTGGAAACGAACTGTGCAATAGTGCCAGTTCCCGTATACAGGTCGTATACCAGTTCATGGCCACTAAGATTGGCAAAATCACGGGTTACCTTGTACAACTCATAAGCTTGTTCCGAATTGGTCTGATAAAAGGATTTTGCATTGATTTTAAATTGAAGCCCTTCCATTTCTTCAAAAATGTGATCTCTTCCAGAAAAGCAAATCACCTCTTGATCATAAATGGTGTCATTTTGTTTGGAATTGATGACGTAGAGTAGGGAGGTAATCTTGGGGAATTTTTGTTGGATGTGGTTCAATAATAATTCTCGTTGTTCCGTATTATCCTCAAAAAATTGAAAAAGCACCATAATCTCACCGGTTGATGACGTTCTGATCATCAAAGTACGCAATAGGCCCTCTTGTTTTCGCGGGTCAAAAAAAGGCATGCCATGGTCCAAGGCAAACTTTTTAACTTCCAGTCGAATAGCATTGGAAGGATCTTCCTGCAAGTGGCATTTTTTTATGTCCAAAATCTTGTCCCACATGCCCGGAATGTGAAAACCAAGGGCATTTCTATTATCAAAATCCTTTTCAGAGTCGATTTCTTCTTGAGTAAGCCATCTGCTATTGGAAAATGAAAATTCCATTTTGTTGCGATAGAAATACTGCTTTTTGGAACCTAGAATGGGATTGGTATCCGGAAGGTCCAAATGGCCAATACGCTTTAAATTGTTCTCTACCTCTTTTTGTTTAAAATGAAGTTGATGCTCATAGGCCATGTGCTGCCATTTGCATCCACCGCAAACTCCAAAATGTTCACACTTTGGTTCGGTCCTCCTATCCGAAAGTGTATGAAAATGGGTGGCTACACCCTCAAAATAGGCTTTTCGTTTTTTGGTGGTCATTACATCGACCACATCGCCGGGAACGGCATTGGATAAAAAAATGACCCGTCCGTCTGGGGCTTTGCCAACGGTTTTTCCCTTAGCTCCTGCATCAACCACTTCAACCTGTTCAAAGGTTTGTCGCCTACTTTTTCTACGCATGGGGCAAAAGTAAGTTCTTTTTGCTATTTGGCATTGCCAAGCTTCTTAAATTGACTTTAAACTTTGAAGGATTCTGGATAAGGAATCAAGTAATGGAAGCTTAATTTTTGCGCAATAATTTGTAATTTGCGTCCACTTCAAGGGATGATTTCTCTCCCACGCTGCTTTTTCGAGACCTCGAAAGAATAAAGGTACTGTAGGAATGGTTGTTTTATAAATTTAATTTAAACTAAAATGGCTGTTTTAGAGCATTTAACATCGCAGCAAGCGATAGATTTGGAAAACAAGTATGGCGCCCACAATTACCACCCACTTCCTGTGGTCTTGAGTAGGGGTGAAGGCGTGTATGTCTGGGACGTGGAAGGTAAAAAGTACTATGATTTTTTGTCGGCCTACTCTGCAGTGAACCAAGGGCATTGCCATCCCAAGATTGTTGGAGCCATGGTAGAACAGGCCAAAACCTTGACCTTGACCTCCCGCGCTTTTTACAACGATATGTTGGGGAAATTTGAGAAATATGCCGCGACCACTTTTGGGTTTGATAAGCTCTTGCCCATGAACACAGGGGCCGAGGCAGTGGAAACGGCACTGAAAATCTGTAGGCGATGGGCCTATCGCAAGAAAAATATTCCAGAAAACCAGGCCAAAATTGTGGTTTGCGAAAACAATTTTCATGGCAGGACTACCACTATCATTTCATTTTCAAACGACCCTGTGGCCAATACAGACTATGGACCGTATACCGAAGGCTTCATCAAAATTGAATATGATAATCTATCCGCTTTGGAAAACGCATTGCAGAGCAATCCGCATGTAGCTGGGTTTTTGGTGGAACCCATTCAAGGTGAAGCAGGCGTCTATGTACCTTCTGAAGGATATCTGGCTGCCGCCAAGGCCCTTTGCGAAAAGTACAATGTTCTTTTTATAGCAGACGAGGTACAGACAGGTATTGCACGTACCGGAAAACTATTGGCTGTAGACCATGAAAATGTAAAACCGGATATTCTGATTTTAGGAAAGGCATTATCCGGGGGAGCCTATCCAGTTTCGGCCGTTTTGGCCAATGATTCCATCATGGAGGTTATCACTCCGGGAAGCCATGGAAGCACCTTTGGTGGTAACCCGGTAGCCGCAGCCGTTGGTATAGCTGCTTTAGAGGTAGTTAAAGAGGAAGGGTTGGCCCAAAATGCGGAAGAATTGGGTGAATTGTTCCGGGAAGAGCTCAACAAGTTTGTGGCAACATCGGATTTGGTACTGAAGGTTAGGGGGAGAGGCTTACTAAACGCTATTGTGATCAACGATACCGAGGAAAGCTCCACAGCATGGGATATTTGTATGGCCCTGAAGGAAAATGGTCTTTTGGCCAAACCAACCCATGGGAACATTATTCGATTTGCACCACCTTTGGTGATGAACCGCGAGCAATTGATGGATTGTGTTTCCATTATTACCAAAACGATTCAAGACTTCGAAGGATAAAAGAAGTGGTTATATCACCGCTGCCTCCAACAGTTCCAAAGTCATATCGTCTGCATCAAAAGCAGCATGAATGCCTACTGGAACAGTAAAATTATTGGGAACATGCCCGAAGCTCATTCCATAGGCGGAGGGCAATCCCATTGGGGCAATACGGTCCATGATAACCTCTTTAAGGGTGAAATTATCGGGCTTCTTTTCCCGATCGCAACCTTTGCATACTCCAAATACAATTCCCTTGGCTTTTGAAAAAGTAGAGCCTTCAATGAGTTGGGTGAGCATACGGTCCATTCGGTAGGGAGCTTCTTCCACGTCTTCCAAGAAAACCAATTTATCCGTAAAATCGATTTCATGGGGGGTTCCCACCAATGCATTGACCAAGGTAAGGCTTCCCCCGACCAACTCGCCTTTGCAATTTCCCGAGGTAATGGTATATCGTTCGTACTCGCTATGGTTCAAAAGTTCAGAATCCTTTAACTTCACATTTTCTATGATTTGGGAATCCTTGCCCTTCATCAGCACTTTTTTAAAGTATTTCTGGCTATAGGCATCGTCAATGGTGCTACCCACTGGACCATGAAAACAGATAAGTCCCGTTTCTTTGTAAATACCCTGAATCAATGCGGTAATGTCACTAAAACCAATCAGGGCCTTGGGGTTGTTTCGGATGATATCATAATCCAAATGAGTAAGAATTCTGGTGCACCCATAGCCTCCCCTAGCACAAAGAATAGCATCTATTTCTGGATTGGCGAACATTTCATGCAAATCTTTTATCCGTTCTGCATCGGTGTTACTGAAATATCCATGGTTTCCTATAATTCGATTGGTATGAAAGGTCTTAAACCCCATTTTGTGCAGTGCTTCCAATGCTTTCTGCAATACGTCCGGTTTTATGGCATAACCGGGAGCCACCAAACCTATCGTGTCTCCTTTTTTTAATTTTTTGGGTTTAATCCTTGTTGGGGTAGGAATGGTAGGCCGATTTTCATTTCCCGCACCAATTTTTGGCAACATAAAAGTAGCTCCCAAGGCGGAAGCTGATTTTAAAAAAGTTCTTCTTTTTGACATGAAGTTTGGATTATGATATAAAAAATCCTTGGCTGAGCCATGGAGTTGCTATAAAAGTAAACGGAATGGATGGTTTTGACAACTATTTGCTTCGGCGTTCTATACGACGTAGTTGTCTTTGGATTTTCTTGATGGCAGACTCGATGGACCTTTCGGGTTCTATGATGTTATATTCGCCCCAAAAGTCTGGGTCTGAAAACCCAATTGCTTCATCACTGAGAATAATGGATTTTTTTATGCGTTCCCGGTTTTTGGGCAATTGTCCGCTCTCGTTCCGTTCCCAATCCGTAACGGCCATTTCAGCGGTCATGCTGTATACCGAATTGAACAGACGGTCTTCCCAATCTATTTTAAATTCCAGCATAACACTGCTATACCCATAATACCATTTCCCGCCTTTTTCGCGGTAATCCACACGATAGGCGACCTCAGTAGGCCAAACATCCACACCCATAGGCTTTCGTCTGACAAAAAGCTGCGAAGCTAAATCCTTGTCTGTAATATTCAGGGAATACACGGCACTCGTCAAAGTTTTGTTTTC